>JARXAL010000268.1 GCA_029865835.1 Verrucomicrobiaceae bacterium | reverse complement strand
GTTTGCCTCCAGACGGGGGCGGGGATAGGGATTGGGGCCCAATTTAACCAGAAAGCAAGAAGGCAAAGAAACATGAAAGCTCCGACTCGACACCTCGCACCTATTTTATCAACCCTCATGTTGCTGGCCAGCCTCACCACTGCTGGTGCTGCCACCGTCGTGCAGACCCAAGATATCACTAACCTTGGGAATTTTGGCCAAAGTTACTCTTGGAATGCTTTCGATACCGATCTGGGGACGCTCACCAGTGCCGTTTTGGTAGTGAATGGCACCTATTCCGGTTCGGTCGAAGTGTATGCGCCTGACTATGACACCTCTGTGAATGCTTTGCTAACTAGAACGGAACTGAATTTGCAGCGCCAAGGCGTAAAAGGTTCCTCAGTGAATGATCTTCCTTTTAATGGCTACTTCGCCCCACAAGGCTCCACAACAACCTTCACGATTCAAAACACTGGGGTGACATTCAACACAGGAGACTTGGTCCCGTCTTCGCCTTCTGACTATTTCACCAACACGTCGTTCACTAGCAGACTCACTTATAGCGCTAGGCTTTATATTTCCCCAAATCGAAGTACATCAACTTCTGATACCACCAACAGAAGGCTGAACGGGACGATCTCCCTCACCTACACTTACACGCCTGCGGCGGTGGAGCCGGTGCCGGAAATCTCGACCGTGACCATGGGGGGTGCCGGCGGCTTGCTGTTGCTGGGCATCGCCGCGCGTTCCCGGCGGCGGCAGCAGCCGTCGGACAGCGTTCCAGCCTAGCTGGGATGCGGGATGCCGTGCCTTCCAATTCACGAACGCGGTATGCCGGTTTTCTCTCTGAAGCGTTTCAAGATTTCGTCCTGGAGTAGGCCCTTCCGCCGGTTGATGGCGGAGGGGCCTCTTGTTTCTTTGAGTCCTTTCAGGTTCCTGATCTGGCTTGGCCTGGCGGGAACCTGTTTGTTTTGGTCACTGCTTGAGATTTCGGAGCGGCATCCGGCTTTGCAGTTCTTTCCGCTGCCCCTCGCCGTGCTTCTGTGGAGCCTTTACCGGGACGGGAGTTTCAGATTCCGGGTGGCACGCCGGGACTTTGGCTTGCTGACGGCGCTTCAGGCGGGTTCGGTGATATTGGCTGCGACCGCAGGGCTCCTGGGTTCACCGTTTGCCGCTGCTGTCGCCTTTTGGCTGCTGGTGGTGTGGCTTGTGCTGGGCCGGGTTCCGGCGCCCCGCCTGCCCTGGCAACAGCCGATGGTGGCGCTTTTCCTGATCACACCGCCAATGTATCTGGATGAGAAGCTGCAGTTTGGGCTGGCGCGGTTTACGGCGGGTCTGGTCCAGCCCTGGCTGGATCTCTTGCAGGTTGATCATGCCCTTGAGGGTCTGATTTTCGTGACCGCCAAGCAGCGCTTTTTCGTGGATGAGGCGTGCAGTGGGAGAAATTCCCTGCTGGTCATGGCCTGCATGAGCGTGATCCTTTCAGTCCTCTGGGGGCGTCCGTTCTTGCATGCGTGCCTGGCGTTGCTGTGCGCCATCGCGGGCTCGATCGCGCTGAATCTGGCGCGCATGGCCGTGGTCATTTTCACGACGGCCAAGTACGGGTGGGGCCTGGACCAGGGTGTGATGCATGAGTTGCTGGGTCTTGGGGTGTTCCTGCTCGGCCTGACGGTCATTGTCTGCTCAGACAGGGGCGTGCTGTTCCTGACGAATCCAGCGGCTGGCGCGCCAGCCGTTTCTTCGGCCGGGTGCCTGGATGCCGCTCCACCCGTTCAGCCACTGCGGCGCAGTAGCCGCTGGCTGGGGACCGCTGCCGTTGCCGGGCTGCTTCTGCTCATGCTGTCCGTTGGCATGTCGGCGGCACAGAGTTTCCGGGCCGGGCGGAGCCGGCCGCCGGCGGCTGTCCTGGCAGTGGAGTTCAAGATGCCTGACAAGCTCGGTGAATGGCAACGGCAACCGGGTGAGACGGTGCTCAACGAAGTGCTGGGTCAGGGGCTTCGCAATCAAGTGTGGCTGTTCACCAATGGCGAGCGCTCGCTGTTTTTGGCGGTCGCGCATCCTTTTACGGGTTTCCATGACACCCGGGCGTGCTACAGGAACGCCGGGTGGGAAGTTTTGGGCTCGCGCCCACCCTCGTCCAGTTGGGTTGGGCTTGAGGGCTTGTTGATTACCGAGTTGAATCACCCCTCCCGATTGCAAAAGGCGTTGGTCGGACTTGTGGTGCTGGATCACCAAGGCAGGCAGCAGGCCTTTCCAGACCGGCCGGGAAGCTTTTTGACGGAGGCGAGGTGGCTGAGCCGGTTACGATTCAACCGACTCGCGTCGGAGGAGAAGGTGGGTGACACTCTGGTGTTGCAGGCGTTTGCGCCCGATACCGCGCCAGGAAGTGGTCCGGAGCAGAGCATTGCCGAGGTGATGACCGCCTTTCAAGAGGTCATCCGGGATCAGCTGCGTCAAATGCCAACCCCGAAGAAGCCATGAGCATTCTGAGCGAGAAGTTTCGAGTCCACCTGGATTTTTGGCTGGACGGCCGGGATCTGCGTGACGGAGTCGCCGGAGCGTTCGTCATGGTGGTGCTCTGCCTGTTGCCTGCGAGCCGCCTGCTAAGCCTTCTGGACCTGGGTCAGCGCTCGAGCCTCGTCAACCTGGAGCGGAGTGCGGTTGAAGCGATTGCAGCGAACTCCCTGGCGAGTGCCCGGCTGCAGATCATTCGGATGGCGGCGGATCCTGCCGGGAGATCCCGCGCGCGCCTGATGATGGCGAAGCTTCACCTCGCTGCAGGCCGCCCACCGGAGGCGCGGGCTGAATTGTTGAGGCTCGTTCAAATGATCCCGGAGAACCGTGATCCGACCCGCCTCGAGGCGTTGTTTTTTCTGGCGGAATCCTTGCTGACTGGACCTGGGGGGTCGAGCGATCAGGCCTTGCAACACTTGAACGAGATTTTGGAAGTCAACCCGGGGCATCCGGCGGCCAACGAGCTTGCGGCACGCGTGGCGACTGAGAGACGGCAGTGGACCACCGTGCTGGAGCATCTGGATCTCACGCCACTTGTCTCCCGGCCGGATCTGCGGTTGATGCGCGCGGCCGCCCTATGGAATCTGGACCGGAAGAAAGAGGCGCGCCTGATCGCCGCCGAGATTGAGGAAACATTGCAGGCCTTCCAAGCCACGGCCGTCCAGCCTGAGTTCATGGCCCGGTGTTTGGCCCTTCAAGGGGAGTTCTCCCGGGCATTGGAATGCCTCCCTGCCGCAGGCGACGGGACGGAGGCGGGCGCGGCCAGCGAGCGTCTGCGTGCCGAGATCCTCTGGGAATGGTCCAAGCAGCTCGACCAAAGTCAGTTGGCGCCGCCGGCCGAGATTTTGCCCCTTTTGGAGGACTACTTGATCCGCCGGGGTAGAGATCCAGCTGCCTTGCGGGTCTTTGTGCGGCAAACCGAGATGGCGCTGGCCCAACCCCGCTACCGCATGCTCCTGCTGCAATCCCCGGAGTCAGGGGGAGCGGAGAAAGAGGCCTTTCATTTCTGGTATCAGACCCTGGCGGCCCTGCAAGCCGGAGACATGGAGAAGGCCCAACAACATTTCGCCACGGCGCTGTCATCCCACGAGGCCTTTCCGTCCATCATGCGCCATTTGCTGGCTCTCGATGAGGCGCTCTCAGCGGATGGAAAGGTAGCGGTGTGGTTTGGCCACAGTCTTGCGCTTCTAGAGGCTTTGGAACGATTCGATCCCAATCTGGAGGGTCTGGACGAAACGGCGGCGAAAGTGCTGTACCGCCGTGGCGAGAAGCAACGGGCGGCCGGACGCTTGCGCCTCGCCCTGATAACGGGGCGTGCCGTGGATCCGGAAAGTGTGATGCGCCTGTCGGAACTTTGCGAGGAACTGGGGTTTGAAGCCATGCAACAGGGCAATGAATGGGAAGCTTCAGAGCTGTTTCGAGAGGCGCACCAATGGCAACCCCAGTTCGGGCGGCTTGAAATGAATCAAGGCCTGGCCTGGGCGGCCTTCGGTCAATCGATGGAGTTGGGGACGCAGGCGGCCGTCCGTCTGCGAACGCTGTTCAATGCCGACCCGGAGAACCGCGAGCTGCGCCAGGCGCTTGGAATGGTGCGTGCGCGCCTTGGCGAAAAGCCCGAAGCCACCGATCTTTTGGGCGGGGATGAGCTCTGCTGGACCAGGCCCTATGCCCTGCCCGAGCCTCTGGTGCAGCTGCGGATGGAGGTGTTGCGTCAGGCTGCCAGATGAGATGTGATCAAGGTGAGTCCTAGGCGTTCCAGTGTAAGCAAAAAAACAAAAATTTCGGCCTTAAGTGGGAACCACACTCATTCGCTTTAACCCTATTAAATGCCCATTTAGTCAGGTTGCAATATGACGGCAGCATCACCCGGCGTGTTTCGTGCGACTGTGGGGCGTGATGAAAATGTTAAGGTTTCCCTACGCCCTACTCTCCTGCTTGCTCTTCTTGCCTAGCTGGGGTCTCGTAGCCCAGGAGGCGGCAAAGGAGGTGATGGCTACGGTTTCGCAGGTCAGGGGCCAGGTGACGGCCTCTGGCAAACAGTCCGGGGACTTGAAAGCCGGATCGCAACTGAGCAGCGGGACCGTGATTCAGACGGGAAATGACGGTGCGGTTTTGATCCGACCCGCTCCTTACATTAAGGTGGCGCTTTTGCCGTCCAGTCAAGCCAGGTTTAACGGGAGTCAAATTGGAGCGGACGGAGCAGCGGCTTCCTTCGAGCTACTGGAGGGAACACTCTTTTGCCGTGATCAATCCGCAGAGGATACCGTGGGATCCTCACCCAAGGTAACCCCCAGCAACGGCCTGACTGGCAAGGAACCCTCTATGGTTTTACCGGGTTCTTCAGGCAAGGAACCGACTATGGTTCTACCGAGTTCTTCAGCAATCAAGGTAACCACCAGCAACGGCCTGATCACCGGCAAGAACGGCCACTTTCTGGTGGAGCAGCAGGGCAACCGGACGATGGTCGCCAATGTGTTGGGTGATGTCACGGTGCGCATCGGTGAGGGCGGCGGCACCGTCGAACTGGGCGCGGGCGAAGTCATCATACTCCAGCCAAATGAACAGGGCAGGCTGGAGGTCCAGATGATTGATCTGACCAACGGAACCATGGTAACCATCGCCGAAGATGGAAGCCGGGGCCCGGTCGAGCGGGCGGGCGCGTTGCTGATGGCACAGGCAGCCAACCGGATGGGTGTGGCGATTGCCTTAACACTGATCGAGAGCGGGAGCAGCGGGAGCGGCAGCGGGACGCAGCAGGAGGCCGTGCAGGACTTGGTTCAGCAGATTAATCAAGTGGTGCCCGGATTTACTGCCGATGTGGCATCCCAGCCCACGACGCCGACGAGTCCGCAACAGGTGCTGAACACGGACTTTGTCTCTCCCGAGACCAACGTCACCAAACCCATCGCCTCCCCCGACGCACCGCAATGAGACGCCTTTTAACACCCCTCCCAAAAGAGCCTGGCGCCTTGGCGACTGAGAAATTCGGATGCGTTAAAGTCCGGACGTTGTTTTCATGCAGCCAAGTCATGCTTAAAGCCGGTGGCGCCCTGCTGCTCACGGCTCTGAATCTGCCTGCCCAGGAAAGTCAATCATCCGTTGCTCCACCCGCCTCTTCCGATCTGCGCGACGAAATCAATCCTGGCTACGTCAGCCGACCTGGCACGGCGCAGCCAGCCTTGGGAGACGTGGACAAGGCCGCAGATCAGGCCTTTTTCGAAGAAGCCTTCCGCGAACTCAGCAACCGGCAGCGGCCATGGAATCTGAGATATGGCGCGGAGACCCGATGGATGATGGACTCCAACACACGTCTGTCGGATGCGGCCGATGGGGTGGATTCAGACACCTCCTACAACATCAGCCCTTACGCGCAGTTTCTCTACGGGTCGAAGGACTCCAGGCTGCAGTGGTATGCCGATTACCGTTTGACGGCCACCTTCTTCGAAAAGTTTCAGGACGAGAATGCCATCAACCAGTTTGCCACAACCAAGCTGACGGTGAATGGTGCCAAGTTCAAAGCTGACGCCAACCTGACTCTCCGTTCGGTGCGCGGCGGTGATTTGGACGTCGGTGGTCAAGCGCAGCGGGACCAGCTGCTCGCGGGCACCACGCTGACCTATCAAGCATCCCAGCGCTCGCTTTTTGGCCTGATGGGATCCTCCGATCTCAGTGACTATCAGGGCGACCTTCAGGGGTTCCGAAGGGACCTTGCAGGCGTCTTTTATGACTACCTTCCCAGCGCTAAGCTAGCCGTAGGTGCCCAAATCAATTCGTTTTTGGATCGATTGGAGGAGGGTCCGGATCAAACCGGCTTGCAGTATTTGGGGCGGCTCAATTGGCTAGCCACCAGCAAACTCACGGTTCAGGGCTCCGCAGGCTGGGAGCAGCGAAGTGCCGGGGACTATGAGGGCGGCGTCCCCATTTTCAACTTTTCGGCGCGCTATGCGCTTTCGTCAAAATTGGCGCTGACCCTGAGCGGCTACCGCGGTGCGATGATGTCCCCCACGGCGGGCAATCGCTTTTTCTATCGCACGGGTGGCACGGGGGCGCTGAAGTGGGATTTGGGTGCCCGCTGGAGCCTCGCCTTCACCGGTGGTGTGGAAGACTCACTCTATGATACAACCGATTTCGACGTCCCGGTGGACCGCCAAGACTTTGTCTGGTTTGTGCGGCCCAACGTGCAATATCGGCTTGGCACCCATGTGAACGCTGAAGTCTTTCTTCAGCGCACGGTCAATGATTCCCAAGGGACTAATGGTCGAAGTTTTGACCGGGATTTGTTTGGCGTGGGCTTAAATTTTACTTTTTGAAGCCTATGCGAACTCTTTTTCAATCAAGGTGCCCAACGAATGGTGTCCAAGGCTCGGCGGCGAGGGCCGCAAGCGCCTGGCTTGGGGTGCTGCTAGCCTGCGCAGCGGTTGACGGACGGGCGCAGGAAATGTCCCCTATGCCGGAGGAGCGCAAGGCGGAGTCTGCTGCTGCGGGCGGAGTGGCGGTCGTGGACTCGAACTACCGAATGCGACCAGGCGACACCGTGCGGGTCACCGTTTTTGGCGAGCCTGAACTCGCTGTGGAGGGACGGCTGGATGCGCTCGGCCGGCTGCAGTGCGCCTTAGTCGGATCCATGGGTCTGGCGCAGCAGACTGTGACGGAGGCTTCGCAGCAAATCGAGGAAGCTTATCGGCAGGATTACCTCGTGCGCCCGGAAGTGACGGTGTCAGTGCTGCAGTTTACACGCCGGACGGTGACCGTGCTCGGCCAAGTCATGCGTCCAGGTGCCTATGACCTGCCGGAGGGCGGGGAGCTCAACCTGTTGGAATTGCTGGGTATGGCCGGGGGCAGCACCCGCATCGCGCGGCTGAGCAAGGTGAAAATCTCCCGGAAGGGGGCGGGCCAGGGCGAGTCTCAGACAGTTGATGTGACGCGCCTTCTCAACGGCAAGGAAAACGCGCCATTCATCCTGCGTGAAGGCGATGTGATTACTGTTCCCGAATCCTGGTTTTAATGATGCAAATCGACTCACCGAATAGTAGCGAAGAATTCCTCAGCGGGGGTTCCGAGGAGGGGACTCCTCGGGTCAATCTCAAACAGATTGTGGCCGGGTTTCTGCGGAATTGGTGGCTGGTGCTGGTGTTACCCCTGCTCGGACTTGGCCTCGGGTGGAGCCTTTCCAGAAAACTTCCCCGGCAATATGCGGCCAGCGCCGTGCTTCAGATCGATCCCGGGAAAAACATCCTCAGCATGGAGGTTGTGGACGAAATCAACATGAAGGACGAAGCGGAAGTGAACAATCTGGCCCAGCGCGCCACCAGCCGTCCGGTGCTGCTGCGGGCGATCAGGACTCAGAGATATCACTTCAACACCGAATGGATCGGACAGGCGTCACCCGGCTCTGAAGAGGCGGAGGCGGCAGTGCTCAACCGCCTTCAACCAATGGTTGTGTCGGCGATGCGCAAGGGCACCAGGTTCGTGGATGTCAAGGCAAGCGGAGAACAGTCGGCTTTCGTCGCGGAACTAGCCAACGCGGTGGCCCAGGCGGCCATCGAGGAGATGGAAGCCGACCGTGGTGAATCAAATGAAGAGGCGGCCGAATTGCTGGTCAGGGAGGCTGAACGTCTGCGCACCCGGCTAAAGGAGTCCGAGCTGTCCTTACAGGCTTACAAGTCGGAAAATGACGCCATCTCCCTGGATGAAAAAAAGGACTTGGTTCTGACCACCCTGAAGAGCATTGGCGAGCAATACTTGCAAGCCTCCGCCAGACGGCTGCAACTGGAGACCGAACTGGAGGCCTGCAAAAAAGGGGACCTTTCCGAAGTGGAGTTGCTTTCACTTCCAACGGTAGCCAACCACCCCAAAGTCGCTGCCACCATGGCGGATATCAGCCGACTCAACGGGGAGATGGACGTGATGCGGGAGCGTTACAAATCCAAGCATCCCAAATATGTGGCTTTGGAGAGGCAAATTCAAAGTGCGGACGACCGGTTAAAGACATTCCTCACAGAGGTCGTTGCACTCCTGGAATCCACCCTGCAGGGCGTGCGGTCTCTCGAGCTCAAGTTGGCATCGCAGCTCAAAGAGCGCGAGAACGAAGCTCTGGAGCTCGAAAAGCTGGCTGTGAATTACAACTCGCTCCGGCGGGAAATGGAAACCGATTCCGCGGTCTTTCAATCGGTGCTGGCGAGACTGAAAGAAGTGGATGTGATGCAGAGCCAGGACCGGCCGGTCTTAAGATTCTACCAAAGTGCCGAGGCACCGAAGGCCCCTTTTTCACCCAACATTCCGCTCATTTTGGGCGGCTCAGCGGTCGGGGGGCTGGCGCTGGCTGTGGCCCTGGTCATGGGCTTGGTCATGATCGACACCAAAATTCGCACCGTGGCGGATGCCGAGCAGCACTTTCAGTTGCCGATCCTGGGTGTTGTCGGTGATGAGGAGGATGCCGCCGTGTCCGCCCCCAGTGGGTCAAGTGAAGGGGGAGAACCCAATGAGGCCAAAGTGAAACGGAGGCGGTCTTATTACTACCGCCAAGGCAACCAGGAATCGTTCCGCACGCTGCGCAACATGGTGTCACTGCTGGGACGGAAGGACGCCACCCGGTTCATCCTGATAACCAGCGCCGTTCCCAAGGAGGGCAAGACGTTTTGCTCCGCGAATTTGGCCAGTAGCTACGCGGCCCAGGGAACGCCCACCCTAATCATTGATGCTGACCTGCGCCGGCCTGCCTTGACCCGTCACTTTCCTTCAGACAAGGACACGGTTGGATTCACGGATGTGCTGCTCGGCCATGTCGAACTGGCGGCTGCTGTCCGCCCGGCGGATTCATCAGGCTGCCTCTATGTTCTATCATCCGGTTCCAGGGTGCCAAATCCCGGTGAATTGCTGGGCAATGAAAATCATCTCAGCCGGTTCTTTAAGGCCTTGCAGGAGAAAGGCTTTGAGCGGGTGGTGTTCGATTCCGCCCCACTCCTGCCAGTGAGCGACACGTTGCTGCTGTCCCGCCTGGTGGACACCGTGCTCATGGTGGCGGCATGCAATGAGACTCCCATCGCTGCCACACAGAGCGCACTGAAGAGGCTCAAAGCGGTGGATGTGAAGGTATCCGGGCTCATCCTGAACAGGTTCCGTGCGCACTCTGTCAGCGGCTACTATTACTCCTCGTACTACTACCGCGGCTACTACGGGGAAACGCAAAAACCGGTCCTAGAATCCGCCTAATGCAGGTTTCTTGGCTGCCTCGCGCAAATGGCATGCGATGCAGATTTCGGCGTGGCAGTGAGAGCCGGAACACTCGCGCGGGCACCGTTTTGATCGGCTGAACGCATTGGCAATGGCTCGATGCCTTTCAAAACCAGCCTAGCGATGCCAATGCGGGCTTTCTGCAAAGTCACAGTAGCATTTCGTGATTAGGTCAGGTTAGAGCCCTGCTTGCCTAACTTCTCCAAGTCATCGGCATTTTCTTGGGCCTTCCTTCGTTTGACCTCTTCGAGGGAGCGTTGAGCTCGCTTGCCATCGGGTAGATTGATGGACGCATACCAGACCCTGGACAGAGGAAACGCCTTTGGATCCGGGAGTGCCCTGAGAATCAGTCCATGATGCGGTCAAACCAGGCTTGGTAGCGCTCGTCACGGGCCTGTTGCCGGAGTTTGCGGCGCTCCTGCCAGTTGAAGTAGGCATCGTTGCGTTTGTCCAAGCGGCGAGCGAGTTCTTCATTGCTCTTGCTTGAGCAGGAACTGAAAAGGATGATGGAGCCAACCAGGATGAGGGTGAGACGTGCGGCGAACATGGGAAAACTGAGGGGTTTATCAAATCAAAATAGAGAGGGCTCCACTTGTCCAATGAAAACGGCCAGCGCCGGTGAGCGCTGGCCGTCGATTCGGTTAATCTGAAGAGAAGTGCTGGCTTAGAAGCCGAACTTGAGGCCGGCGCGAATCATTTGGTAGTCTTCGACGTCGTCCTCACCGCCGCCGCCGCCGGGGAAAGTGTAGATCCAGTCGGTGAAGATTCCGAACGAAGCGGTAGGGCGGAACTCCAGGCCGACGCCTGCACGGCCAAGGATGTTGGCTTGATCTTCAACGATCGCACCACCACCGACGAGCGCGTAGGGGGCAATGTAAGCCGCCTCGATTGGAGCACGAAGGACAAGATCCAGGGTGTAGTTGTGCCAGATTTCGTCAGTGCCTGGGTCTGCCCAAGAACCGGATGCCTGAAAGCCCACCCAGGGGCTGATGAAGTAGTCCAGATTCACACCGCCGCCGAAGGTGTCATCGGCGCGATCTGCATCCGGAGTGAGAAACAAACCGTGGCCACCGATATGGAAACCGGGACCAAAGAGTTGCTCAGCGGGGCCTGAAGGCATGACTGGGGGCGGCGTGTACATGGGACCAGCAACGGCGATTCCGGTGAGGGCAACGAAGGCGAGGAGGAGGGATGTCGATTTCATAGTTTGTTGGGTTGGCGCTTTGACTGGCTCAGGGACCGGAAATCGGCGAATCAGATTCACCACCAATCCTAGAATGCTAGGTAGCACTGATATTTAACATATATTTATTAAATTACCAAACCCTTTGTTCTGTTTTTTTCACCCCTGAGAATTGGATCCTCAGGTCGGCCACAGCCTAGCGCGCGTGCGATCGAATGTGGGGTTAAGATAAACAGGGCATGAGTGAGACTTGTCACTCTATCCGAGTCTCAACAAGCAGAGTGAAAAGGTCATTTGGCGGAGGGCGCGCGAAAATCACCACCAAGCGCGAGGTGCAGATTGGCGCGTTCGCGGAGACGGGAAGCGCGAATCTTGGTAAGTTCCATTTTTGCAGCCAGATTCTCACCGACTAACCGCAGGATCGTAAACATATCCGTCTGGCCCTGGTCGAGTTGCACCTTACCGAGTTTCACAGCTGTGGCGCTGTGAGTGACCATGTCGTTGAGGGCACCTTCGCGGCGGCGCAGGTGATAGTCACTATCGAGGGCGTCTTCGACCTGTTTGAACGCCTGCAGAGCTGCGGAAGTGTAAGAGGCAGCAGCGGCGCGCTGCTCCGCTTTGCGAATGTCTTCGGCGGCCTTGAGCTCGCCACCGAAAAAAATGGGTTGGACAATTCCGTTGGCGAGGGTCCAATTGACGGCATTGACAACACCAACGCCGTCCAATTGAGCGGTTCCAAGACCACCATTGGCGCTGAGTGCAAAACGAGGGAGGCGCGCAGCCCGGGCTTCCTTGGCACGATGAAAAGAGGCGGCGAAGCGTCGCTCCGCCGCGATCAAATCCGGGCGACGTTCGAGCAATTCGGAAGGCAGGCCAGAAGGCACCGATCGAACCTGGGCAGGGAACGAGGCGCGGACACTGAGTTTCCCGGATGGGTAATAGCTGGTGACGACTTCGATGGCACGGATCGCCTGGGCGCGGGCGGCTTCGGCTGCATATAGGGTATCCTGGGCCCCAGCGGTTCGGGACTTCAACTGGGCTAACTCATAGTCGCTCGAGAAGCCCTGTTCTTTCCTCTTTCCCGTTAGACTCACGTACTCTTCATAAAGGCCAAGAGCTTCGCGGGCATTTGAGGCTTGCTGGGAGGCTTCAATGGTCGAAAAATAGGCCTTGGCGACGGAAGCGGCGAGGGATTGTCTGGCGAATTCATAATCGGCCTCCAGGGCTGCGCTGTCGGCGCGTGCAGAAGCTCGTTTTGAGCGGACTCGCCCCCAAACGTCGGCTTCCCACGAGGCACCGATGCCAATACCCGTGATCCAACGGCCCATCGAACTGTCGACGGTATTGATGTCGGTGCTGCCACCGCTAAGGTCGACCCCGACGGATCCAAGGTCCGGTGGGTTGATGCCTAGACCCAGGCTACCCGACATTTCACGTCCTTGGCGTTCTCCAAGCCCTTTCATGGCGACACGCGGATAAAGCGAAGCGGCGGTAACGCGGACAGCGGCTTGCGAAGCTTCGACGAGAGCGTAGGCGGATTTAAGGTCCGGATTGCGGATAAGCGCGTCTTCGACGATGCGGGTGAGGGTGCTGTCGTCAAAAGAGCGAATCCATCCAGGCACTAACGGTCCGCTATTGTTAGATGCCTGCCAGGTGCTGGGGATTTCGGCTTTGGCGGCATCGGTGAGGATTTCTGCCCCCTTAGGTGCCGGTTTGATGGTGCATCCCAGCAAGCCAAAGCAGGCGACAGAAATGTAAAAATGGGGAAGTTTCATGGGTTGCGAGAGTGGTATTGTTTTGGTTTCACTCAAATGAATCAGACAAGTGCTAGATGCTAAACCCGTCAACTTCGACTTGATCATGAAGGACGGCTCTGAGTTAGGCGTTTTGGGACCAGATGGCAAGATCGCTGATTGAGCATTTTTTCCTTTCTTCTCATATGAAATTGAGAAAGTCGAACAGTGGCCAAGGGTTATCGATTGGGTATTCAAACACCTCGCAGATGCTCCGAATCAAAGTTCGACGCGAGCATCAGTTTCGCAGCTTTCAGCAAGGCTGACTAGCTACCAGCAAGGATCATGCTCCAAAACTCTGATTCCAGAAGGTAACCACGGTCTCAAATTCACATTGAATACAAACCAGCCCGTTACATCCGTCTTTGTCGATCTGACCAGTAACCCTAGAAACGGGAATGGAATGGGATGAAGATGGCGTCGTGCTTGGTTCCACAAGGCTTCCCGGTTCGCAGCGGTTGCATCGGAAAGGTGATGCCACCCGAGAAGCGGGAAGCCTTGTGGGGCCAATGACGGCGGCAGATTCGCCCTCAGCCATTTCCGTTTTTAGGGTAACCAATACCTTTGACCGATCAACCTAGGCCCGCCTTCTCATCAAAGTCATAGCGAGACAGGGATAAAACTCGCATTGGAAGAGCGGCAACCGTTTCGAAAGCCGGTGTGTATGGGTTCATCGCCGACCGCTTGCAAGACGCACACCATAACGACGAACCAAACAACTTTCATCCGAACATTATCCCAACACAATTCTCAAGAACTAGTGTGGTACCCCCGGAAGGATTCGAACCTTCGACAAAAAGATTAAGAGTCTTCTGCTCTACCAACTGAGCTACGGAGGCATTCCAATAACGAGTGACAATCTGCCTCCTCTTGCCCTCTTCGGCAAGCGCTTCTTTGCATCCCCTACTCTTCCTAATCTCCCGAAAGCCCACCCCCCTTTCTCCCGTTCTAACGCCGCCATGACTCGCGCCCTCGCCACTCTCTGCCTCCTACTCGTCTCTCTCGCTCCCGCCGCCGAATCCCGCCCCAACATCCTCTTCGCCATAGCCGACGATTGGGGTGCACACGCCGGAACCTATGGCACCCCCTGGGTCAAAACCCCCGCCTTCGACCGCATCGCCAAAGAAGGCCTGCTCTTCACAAACGCCTACACCCCCGTCGCCAAATGCGCCCCGTCCCGCGCCATCGTCCTCACCGGTCGCAACGCCTGGCAACTCGAGGAAGCAGGCAACCACATGGCCATGTTCCCCCCCAAATTCAAAAGCTGGCCCGAAGTCCTCACCGACTATGGCTGGCCCATGGGCATCACAGGCAAAGGGTGGGGCCCCGGCATCGCCAACGACGCCTCCGGCAAACCCCGCCAAATCACCGGCAAACCCTTTTCCAAACGCAAAACCAAACCCCTCACCCCTGACATCAGCCCCACCGACTACGCCGCCAACTTCACCGACTTCCTCGATGCCTCCGAACCCGGCAACCCCTGGTGCTTCTGGTACGGCAGCACCGAACCCCACCGGGGCTACGAATACCAAAGCGGCGTCAACAAAGGCGGCAAAAAACTCTCCGATATCCCCCGCGTCACCGCCCAGTGGCCCGACACCGACACCGTCCGCCACGACATCCTCGACTACGCCCTCGAAGTCGAACACACCGACGCCCACCTCGGCCGCATGATCGCCGAACTCGAAAAACGCGGCCAACTCGACAACACTCTCATCATCGTCACCGCCGACCACGGCATGCCCTTTCCCCGCTGCAAAGGCTACGCCTATGAAGGCTCCAACCACGTCCCTCTGGCCATCCGTTGGCCCAGCCAAATCAAAAACCCCGGCCGCGTCATCCATGACTTCGTAAGCTTCATCGACGTCGCCGCTACCATCCTCGACGTCGCCGGCATCCCCCAAAAAGACAGCGGCATGCAGCCCATCACTGGCCAAAGCTGGCGGGAAATTTGGGAAAGCGACAAGACCGGCCAAGTCATCGCCTCCCGCGACCACGTCCTCATCGGCAAAGAACGCACCGACGTCGGTCGCCCCCATGACCAAGGATACCCCATCCGTGGCATCATCACCGAAGATTGGCTCTTCCTCAAAAACTACGAACCCAACCGCTGGCCCGCCGGCAATCCCGAAACCGGCTACACCGACACAGATGCCAGCCCAACCAAATCCCTCATCCTCGAAAGAGGTCGAAAAGACCGCTCCGACAAGTTTTGGCAGCTCAACTTCGGCCTCCGCCCCGTCGAAGAACTCTACGACCTCAGCAGTGACATCGACTGCGTCCACAACCTCGCCGGCGACTCCGTCCAAGCCGAACGCAAATCCACCCTCCTCACGGCCATGGAAGACCAACTCAAGACCCAAAACGACCCCCGCATGTTCGGCAACGGCAAGGTCTTCGACGAATACATCCCCACCAACAACCCCGGCTACTACGACCGCTACCTCAAAGGCGACCCCACCGCCAAAGCCGGCTGGATCAACCCATCCGACATTGAACCCACCCCCATTACAGCACAGTAGATTTTCAGCGATCGGTCAGGCTGAAGCCTGTTCGAAATCTCCCCTGTTTGCTTCTGGCATACAGATCACGCGCCCGTAGGATAGCCCTCTTGCTCCCCACAGAGTAAGCCGCAGATGTCTGTCCGCTCACAACCTTGCCCACCTCTTCTAAGCGAGGCTATCCCCTGATGCATAAACATCTCCATCGCACCGCCCACAAGCACCGCCTGCAAAACAAAGCACCACCCCATGCAGTGGCTCACCATCATCGTGGCATCGGCCTCAGATTTGCCGAACTCGTGAAGTCTGGACGCAGTGCTTGGGTCGCCTTTTTGGCCGTGCTCGGGCCTGGCCTCCTCGCAGGTCTTTCCGACGATGATCCCGCCGGCATCACAACCTACTCAGTGCTCGGAGCCGATTTTGGCTACCAGCTGCTCTGGATCATTCCAGCTTCAACGGTGCTGCTCGTTCAGTTTCACCTGATGGCCGTGCGCATCGGCGCGGCCACCGGAAAAGGCTTCGTTCGCGTCATTCGCGAAAAATGGGGCCGCGCTGCGGGCTACTTCGCTGTAGGCGGCCTCTTGTTGGCAAATTTCGGGACGATCTGCGCCGAGTACGCTGGCATCTCCGCAGCCGGTAGCCTCGTGGGCATTCCTAACTGGATCAGCTCACCAGCAGCGGGAGTGTTAATCTCAGTGGTAGTCGTCTTCGGTTCATTTCACCGCGTCGAACGCGTGCTGCTAGTCATCTCATCCACCTTGGCACTTTATATCGTCGATGGACTGCTCGCCGGCCCCGATTGGGCACAGGTCCTGCATCACTCTGTCGTCCCGCACCTGCCCACCAGCCCCGCGGGCTGGATCGGAATCGCCGCCGCGCTCGGCACGACACTGGCCCCCTGGGGCCTAGCCTTCATTCAATCCTATGCCGTCGATAAAAAAATCACCCTCGAGTCCCTCCGCTGGGCCCGCGCCGATGTGATCATCGGCTCCGTCCTCACCGGCGTCATCGGCCTCGCCATCGCAGTCGCTTGCGCCGCGACTCTCAACAAGGCTGGCATTCACATCACGGATGCAGGAGACGCAGCCAAGTCTTTGCAACCCCTCGCCGGCCGCTTCGCAACCGTTCTCTTCGGTGCCGGCCTCCTCGGCGCCTCTTTGCTCGCCGCCGCCATCGTGCCCATCGCCACCGCTTACTCCATCGCCGAAGGCTTCGGCAAGGCTGCCTCTTTGGACTTGGACTCCCATCACTTTCAATGGTTCTATTCCCCCTTTGTCTTACTGACCATCGCGGCAGTCAGTGTCGTGTCTCTGCCAAGCCTGCCCTTGATCCCATTGATCTACACCAGCCAAGTGGTCAACGCCTTGCTCCTGCCTGTGCATGCCATCGCATTGCAGTTGCTAGCGGCTGACCCCGCAATCATGGGCACCGCCCGCACCAGCCCCTCATCACGCATCGCCGGCTGGATCAGCATCGCCCTCATCCTGGCTTGCGTCTCTGCACTCGGCTGGAGTTGGATCTCAAACTAGACCGCTTCTTGAAAAATTGTCCTTTTGATCCAGCAAGCGCAGCGGCTTCAGTGGCAAGGAAGTCGCGCAGCCCGCTATCAAATCAATAACGGGCAGGCGCCTGACGCAGCCAATGAGGCTGCTCCGCCACTGGGCAAGGTGACAAGATTTTCGAGAACCGGTCTAAACTCCGACCTCACCCCGTCGCCGAATCCAGAACCAAATGATGAATCAACGTGCATTCCGCCGTTCTTTGCTTTCCAATCGCCTCTCCCCTATGAAACCGCTTCTCTCCGCCCTCTTCTTCCTTCTCACAGCGAGCACCCCCGCGGCCGAAGTCTTTGAGGCTAACCTCGGCCGCGAAGCCGAACTCCCTAAAGGCAAAGAAGCGGACGGCATCCGCGGCGATTTCGTTCTTCGTAACGACCTCTTCGAAGCCGTCATCTCCGGCAATCAACCCAACCGCCGCGCCAACATGAGCACTTTCTACGGCGCCGACGGCATCAGCCCCGGCTGCCTTTACGATCTTACCCTGCGCAGCGCCAACAACGACCAACTCGTCATCTACGCCCCCTGCGGCCACGGCCCCGTCTCCTATGTCCGCATTCTTCCCACCGAAAACCCCGCCGAAGCTGCCGTCGAAAGCGTCTCCACCGCCGCCATGAACGCAGGCATCTACAAACGCCACGAATACCGCGCCAAAGACGGTCACCAGGGCCTCTTCATCACCACCACCCTCCGAAACGAAACCGACAAACCCCAGAAAACCAACACCAAAGCCGACTTCACTCGCTTCGAATCCACCGGCATGGCCACCGGAGGCATCAACTGGTCAGACGCCATCAACCCCGCACACAAAGCTGCCTACGCTGTCAGCATCCTCAATGTCACAGGCATCGAAAGCCGCGCAGACACCATCGAACTCGCCCCCAAACAAGAGGTCATCATCACCCGTTTCTTCGCCGTCGGCACCTCTCCCGCCCAGGCCGTTGGCGAATCCCTCGCCGCCAATGGCACCAAAACCGGCCGCATTGATGGCCTCCTCACCGACGAAAAAGATCAACCCCTCGCCACCGGCTCCATCCGCATCCCTCTCGGCGACAGCACCGTCCTCGCCTACCCCGATGACAAAGGCCACTTCACCCTCCAACTCCCCGCTGGCAGGTACGAATTCACCGCCACCGACCTCGGCCGCAATGAAGTCAAAGCCAACGTCACCGTCACCGTCGGCCAAACCGCTAAACCCGCCTTCGGCCTTTCCTCCGCCACCGCCGTCCAATTCGACATCACCGACGAATCCGGCAAATCCCTCCCCTGCAAAGCCCACTTCGAACCCCTCGACCCCGGCGCCCCCAAACTCAATCTCGGCCCCAAACACCGCGCCCACGGCTGCGTCGACCAATACCACAGCGAAGTCGGCCAGTTCTCCGTCCAACTCCCCCCAGGCAAATACCGAGTCGTTGTCGTTCGCGGCCCCGAGTACAGTCACCTCGCTCAAGAAATCACCCTCGCCCCCGGCCAAGAAGCCGCCTTCAAAGGCACCCTCAAACGCCTCGTCGACACCACCGGTTGGATCAGCAGCGACTTCCACAACCATAGCACCCCCAGCGGCGACAACGTCTGCGACACCGACGGACGCCTCATCAACATCGCCGCCGAACACCTCGAGTTCGCCCCTACCACCGAGCACAACCGCCTCTACGACTGGGAACCCACCATCAAATCCCTCGGCCTCACCCCCTTCATCAAAACCGTCAAAGGCATCGAACTCACCGGCAGCCGCCAACACTTCAACGCCTTCCCCTTCGAACCCGACCCCCTCCTTCAGGACGGCGGCGCACCCATCTGGAATGACGACCCCCGCATCACCGCCCTCACCCTCCGCCGTTGGCAGGGCGAACGCGCCGACCGCTGGATCCAGTTCAATCACCCCGACCTCTCCAACATGTTCATCGACCGTGACGGCGACGGCATCGCCGACGGCGGCTTCGTCGGCGTCGGCTCCATGATCGACGGCAGCGAAGTCCAAAACGGCCCCGGCACCGACATCCTCCATGACGCCCCCTTCCGCGTCACCCGCAAACCCGGCGCCCTCGCCGCCAAAGCCTCCACCGTCCGCGAATTCGTCTGGAAACAACTCCTCAACCAAGGCCATCGCATCGTCGCCGTCGGCGTCGCAGATGCCCACAGCGTCTACGGCAACGGAGTCGGCTGCTGGCGCACCTACCTCCCCTCCAGCACCGATGACCCCGCCAAAATCGACTGGGCCGAACTCGCCCCCCGCGCCAAAGCCGGCAACATCATCCTCTCCACCGGACCCTTCCTCGAAGTCACCACCCCCGACGGCAAAATCGCTGGCGACGACGTCCGCGCCACCGGCTCCATCGACCTCAAAGTCCGCGTGCAATGCACCGACTGGATCGACATCAATCGCGTCCAACTCCTCGTCAACAGCCGCCCCCATCCCGACTTCAACTTCACCCGTGCCACCCACCCCCAAATGTTCCAAAACGGCGTCATCAAATTCGACCAAACCCTCAAAGTCCCCCTCCAAGAAGATGCTCACCTCATCGTCGTCGCCCTCCACGAAACCGGCGACATGAAAACCGGCTTCGGCACCAGCGACTACGCCACCATGCGCCCCTGCGCCTACAACAATCCCATCTACGTCGACGCCGACGGCGGCGGCTTCAAACCCAACGGCGACACCCTCGACTACGACCTCCCCACCATGGGCGCCACCGCCGACAAAGCCCGCGCCATCCTCGAAGCCAAGTAAGAACCCATGCACCACCTTCTCCCTCTTCTCCTCGCCACCGCAGCATTCGCCCAGGACTCCGCCGACCCCAAACAAAAAGCCCTCGCTTCAGCCCAGCAAAGCGCCGTCACACTCGAACTCGACCTCCCCTACGCCAACAATAAAAACCCAAAACAAGCCGTCGATCTCTACCTCCCCAAAAACCTCACCCGCGAAAAACCCCTCCCCGTCATCGCTTTCATTCACGGTGGCGGCTGGGTCAATGGCGACCGCATCGGCTACAGCGCCGCCTGCATCCAAATGGCCCGCACCGGCGACTACGCCGCCGTAGGTATCGGCTACCGCCTCAGCAAAGAAGCCCCCTGGCCCGCTCAAATCCACGACTGCAAGGCCGCCATCCGCTGGATTCGCGGCCACGCCAAAGAATACAACCTCGACCCAGACCGCATCACCGTCTGGGGCAGCTCCGCCGGTGGCCACCTCAGCTCCCTCCTCGGCACCAGTGGCGACGTCAAAGAACTCGAAGGCTCCCTCGGCTCCTTCCCCACTCTCAGCAGTCGCGTCCACTGCGTCGTCAACCTCTGCGGTCCCCAGGACTTCACCCAAGCCCTCATGTTTGACCCCAAAAACCAACCCATCTTCAAAGACGATGCCGTCATCGGCCTCCTAGGTGGCCCCTCCCCGGACAAGCCCGACATCGCCAAAGCCGCCTCCCCCATCACCTACATCACCCCGGACGATCCTCCCTTCATCACCCTCCACGGCACCGCCGACCAACGCGTCGCCTACCGCCACGCCGAAACCCTTCACGCTGCCCTGCAAAAGGCCTGCGTCCCCACCCTCCTCATCCCCATCACCGGCGGCGGCCATAGCTCCGTCAGCCATCCCGACGTCAAAAAACGCGCTGAACCATTCGTCGCCAAATACCTCCGCGGCATCGACTCCACCATCGACATCTCCCCCATCGAAGCTCTTCCCACTAAGCCTAGAAACGGAAATGGAAAGGGATGAAGATGGCGTCGTGCTTGGTTCCACAAGGCTTCCCGGTTCGCAGCGGTTGCATCGATAAGATGATGCCACCCGAGAAGCGGGGAGCCTTGTGGGGCCAATGACGACGGCAGATTCGCCCTCAGCCATTTCCGTTTTTAGG
>JARXAL010000254.1 GCA_029865835.1 Verrucomicrobiaceae bacterium | reverse complement strand
CCATCCGCCCCTCCCAACTCCCCTTCCAACTCCTCGCTCTCGGCCCCATCGCCCCCACCATCGAAGAACTCACCACCCCACCCCGACAACACATCCTCGAAGCCACCGATCCCATCGGCCAAACCGGCTGGACTCTCCGTGAAATCCGCACTCGCACCACCTACCCCTTCCCAGATTGGCTCGAAGGCCTCGTCCTCATCCAACACACCCAAACCCAACGCCAACTCGCCCTCATTCCAACAGTGCCAGCCCGCTTCGGCCCGCCCTGCGCCGTCGTCCACATCACCGGCAGCGACGAGTACTACGAAGGCCATCCCGGCGACACCTTTCGCTTCACCAACGCCCCCGATGCCTTCAAAATCCTGACCATCCTACCCCTCCGCATCCAAATCGAAGACCCCTCCGGCTCCTTCTGGATCCCCCTAAAGTCCTCCTTGTAGGCCCTCTCACTGCGCCCAAATGGGGCACCAAAAACTTTTCCAGCAACTCTCTCGGATAGGGAAGGTTTACACCCCCAATGAGTGCCGCTACTCTCCCTGCGTTCTCCCCCCGTTTGTTCATGACGGAACCGATCAGGCATCCCCAACCCATTCACCCCGCCCTGCCTCCTCAGGCAGAGACGGATCTCGTGGCGACGGAAGATGTCAGCACTCAACTCATGCTCCAAGTCAAGGAGGGCAACATTCGGGCCTTCGAGCAACTCGTCGAACTCCACCAGAGCGCCATCATCGGCACCGTGACAAGAATGCTCGGCAACGTCGATGATGCTCACGACATCGCTCAACAAGTCTTCGTCCGCGTCTGGAAAAGCGCACCGCGCTATGAACCCACCGCCAAGTTCACGACCTGGCTCTACACGATTACCCGTAACCTCGTCTTCAACGAAACCCGTCGCCGCAGTCGCCGCAAAGAAGTCTCCCTCGAACCTGAAACCGAGGATGATCAACCCCGACAGTTCGCCAACCACACGACACCCGGCCCCGACGTTCAAGCACAACAGGAGGAACTCGAAAAGGCGCTTGAACAGGCCATCGCCGCGCTCCCCGAAAAACAACGCCTCGCTGTCGTACTCCGTCGTCACCAGGAGCTCCCGTATGAGCAACTCTGCGATATCCTCAAAATGTCCCTTCCCGCAGTAAAAAGCCTTCTTTTCCGCGCACGCAACGAGTTGCGCAAAAGCCTCTCGGCCTACTTGGACGATTGAGCCTGAACCGCCCGCCACTTCCGCGCCAGCCACCAAATCACCACCGGCAAAACCCCGCTCAGAGCAAACGCAAGCCCAGGACTCTGATGTCCCAAATGCCCAATCGCGGCAAACGCAAAACCAAGGGGCAAGGAACCACAAACAAGCGCCACCCAGAAGGGCCTCCACCGCATCTTCGATAGCCCCGCCAGACACGCCACCGCCTCCGGCAGAACCGGCAGCCAGCGCGAAACCGCCACCAGCCATCCACCACCCGTCTCAAACAAAGACTCGGCTTTCCTGAGTCCATCCTCTCCAGCAATTCGAACCGCGACGGAGCGCCCCAAAAATCGACTGAGCCCATACGCGACGCACCCCGAAAGCACAGATCCTCCAACACTTAAAACACCACCCCAAAACCAACCATACATCCATCCCAACGCTGACATCACAACCGTGCTCGGAATAGGCAGCACCACATCAGACACCAGCAGCGCCAGCCCCGCCGCCCACGCCCATCCTCCAAATCCGTCCATCCAGGCCCGCGAGCCCTCGAGACTCAACGCCTTCTCAAACGACTCACCCCAAACAACAAAAGGCAATACAATCGCCACTAGCAGCACCGCACACAGCACCAGCAATCGGCGGACACCCCCACTCATAACAACGTTGATCAGATGCCATCCCAACTGATATCACGCAGAGGCACCACCTTGCGATCCAAATGATGTTGCGCATGGATCCTGCGGATCGTTCCACTTCGCGCCCTCATCAGAATCGAGTGCGTCTCCACATAGCGGGAAGTGAGGTTCACCCCAGGCACCAAGGGACTATCGCTAATGCCTGTGGCACAGAACAACGCGCTCTCTCCAACCACCAAATCATTGCTTCGAAACACCCGCGTCATGTCTGCCGGATCTGCAACACTCGCCACCTCGGCTCGGTGCTCCTCATCGTGAAACCACATCCGCATCTGCATGTCCCCACCCATGCACTTCAAGGCCGCCGCCGCCAAGATGCCTTCCGGTGATCCTCCCATCCCCACATACATGTCCACTCCCGAGTCCGGCAAACACGGCGCCACCGCCGCCGCAATATCACCGTCCGTCACCATCCTCAGCGCCGCTCCAATATCCCGCACCGCCTGAATGATCTCCCCATGCCTCGGACGATCCATCGTGCACACCACCACATCCTCACGCCTCTTCCCAAGCGCCTCCCCCACAAAATCCACCACCCTTGCGATCGGCCAATCCAACATGCACGGATGCCCCGCCTTCTCCAGCGCCGCCAAAACCGCAGGCCCAAAGCACAGTTTGTGACTGTAGAAACTCGGAATCTCCTTCATCACACTCGCCACTCCTTCCGGCACCTGAGCGGCCGCAATGACAGCGATGCTGTTTGGCAGCCCCTTGGCTAAGTTCGATGTCCCATCGATCGGGTCCAAAGCAATCTCAAACCGGGGCGATCCCTCTTTCCATGTCCCCAGCTTCTCTCCAACAAATATGCCCGGCGCCTTGTCCTTGATCCCCTCTCCGATGACAACCTTCCCGCAAATATCAAGAATGTCGAAAACACCGTAAATCGCACGACACGCCGCCGCATCCGCCCGCTCCTTCTGGCCTCGCCCCAACCAGTGAATGGCTTCAATGGCCGCATTCTCAGTCGCCCGAACAAACTCAAACTCCAGGACCCTTTCAAGGTCCATTGGACTGCGCATAGGTGGTAGATTGGAGTCAGGGATCATGGTCGGAAGTCGATCAAACTAAAGACGCACCGTGCGTATGCGCAATACATCTTACACCACTTTTTAACCTAGAAACGGGAATGGAAAGGGATGAAGATGGCGTCGTGCTTGGTTCCACCAGGCTTCCCGGTTCGCAGAGGTTGCATCGATAAGATGATGCCACCCGAGAAGCGGGGAGCCTTGTGGGGCCAATGACGGCGGCAGATTCGCCCTCAGCCATTTCCGTTTTTAGGTTTCACGGTCTAAAAACACCTGTCATCGTCACGTCTCGGATTGACCGAGACCAAAACCGCTACGCCGCCAGAGAAAGCTTCGCTTCGCGGTCCTTCCGAATCTCTCTCAACCGCCGATAGCCAATCAGTTGCTTGGTTTCTTCATCAAACAAGCGCAGGTGCATGCACTTCAAACTCGACAGGAACGTGATCGGCTTCACGCTGTAAAACATCGGGTGCGAATTGTGGCACGCTTCCAGGTAATAGTTCGGAATCCGCGAACTCAGATGGTGCACATGATGAAACCCAATGTTGCCAGTGCACCATTGCAGGATCTTGGGAAGCTTGTAGAACGAACTCCCCTCAATCGCAGCCGTGGTGTAATCCCACTCGTCCCGGTGCTCCCAATAAACATCTTCAAACTGATGCTGAACATAGAACATCCAGATCCCTGCCATCCCCGCCACCATCGTGATGGGCACTTGAATCATCAAATACTGCTTCCACCCCAGCAACCACATCATCCCGCCCACCATGCACGCCAGCGCAAAATTCATCAAATAAACTGACTTGCGGTCTTTCCCTTTCGCATGAGGCGAGCACAGGCGCTGATAGCCGAAAAACATGATCAAAGGCGCCACCACAAACAGGATGACGGGGTTCCGCAGGACGCGATAAAGAAACCGGCGCATCGGCGAGGATTGCAGATACTCATTCACCGTCAAAGTCCAAATGTCCCCTTCACCCCGCCGGTCCAAATCGCCGGACGTCTGATGGTGCACCGCATGCTGCCAGGTCCAATGACCGTATGGCGTGAACGTCAGCATGCCCGTAATGAAGCCAAGAAAGTCATTCGCCTTCTTCGATTTGAAAAAGGAACCATGACCACAGTCATGAAAAATAATGAACGAACGAACCACGAGAAACCCTGCTGGAATGGCCAAGGCTAGCGTCAACCAGTAGGAAACCGAAAGGCTCCAATTCATGATGAACCACATCCCCACATACGGAATCAACGTGTTCGCTACCTGCCACAATGCTCGCGGCAAAGACGGCACCGTGAATGGCGCCACGATCTTCTTCCACTCACTGATGGACATCTTTTCCTCCGCCGGCACCTTCAACGGTGTCGCTGTTTTCGCAGCCTGTTTGGGCGATTCCGCCTGATTTTGAACGATGTCTTTTGTGCAGACTTCGGGGAGTTCTGGAGCCAAGGCGGAGAGTGTACTGGTCATTGGTCAGGAAATAGGGCTATCGGATACGCGTCGGCCGATCACGCGGAGACATTACATGAACATTTAGTTTTGTCCCGTCTTGATTTCATCAAAAGCACACCTTTTTTGCTTCTACCTCCCCATCATTCGTCTCTCAATTCGAACAACGCCGCTGACTTATGCCAAAAAAAACATCCCTTCTTCGATTCGTTGGTCGCCTGGAAGCGCTCTCTTTTTTGATCCTCGTTGGGATCGCTATGCCCCTCAAATACGTGGCTGGCCGACCCGAGTTCGTCAAATGGACTGGCTGGTTCCACGGCATCCTCTTCGTAGCCTATGTTGCTCTCATCCTCGCCGCTTGGCAGCGCCATCGTTGGCCTTTCATTCGCCCCTTTCTCCTCGGATTCGCCTCCCTCATCCCGTTCGGCCCCTTATTACTCGAAAAGCGCCTCGCGGAGTGGGAATCGAAATGAAGAACCTCGTTTTTTAAAATGATTCCATCTAAAATACTGGTATTACAAAAATTAAACTTGTCTGCAATAATTTCCATATTAAGTTTCCGACATCATCAGCCCATTTCAAGTGATGTCTCCCTTCTCCTCTGCTCTTTCCTCCAACCTCGGATCTTGCCTATCTGACCTCTCCACTTTCGGCCAGATCGACCTCCCCGCGGGTAGCGCTGAGCTCACCTTCCAAATCGACATCCAACCCGCAGAAAGCCCTGAAGAACTCTGGTTCGGCCTGCTCAACCTTCCGGCCGAATCTCATCACCCCGTCTCCGGCTTCGCCATCCGTCTCGACCTCACCCGCGGAGAAATTTGGGACGCTCAAAACGGCTTCGGCGTCCTCGGCACCTTCGAAACGGGCCCCTTGTGGCAAAACCAATTCGACGCGGACGAAACACTTCTTCTCTGCTTCAAAATAGCTAAACACGGCCCAAATCTCGTGCCCACTCTTCATTTGGGCGACTCAACCTACCTCTACCCCTCCCTCTCCACCACCCACCTCAACACCAACGCCCTCACCGCCGTAGCGGGAGCCGTTCAACCAGGCCGAGACGCCGAACCATTCTGCCAATTCCCCGCATTCTGGCTCACCGAATCTGCCTCCTGAATCGGTATTGATTCACCCTTCTGCCAAAAACTCGGGACCAAACCGTCGAATCTCTCCAGCCTGATTGGCTTGGACAAAAAGATCGGCATGAACATCGTAGCCTGTTAGCCATCCCTCTCCAAAAGCCCAGGTGTCAATGCACACCGCATGCGGCATGACCAACGGTAACCCCGATCGCTGTGCCGTGTGGCCACAAATCATTTTCTTGCCAGATTCGTGCGGCCACTCGGCGTCATGAATCCGCCGCCAAAGCAACCAATCCACTGTTTGCTCACTCAAGGGTAACCCGGGAAACGCACTGCCATGCACAAAAAACACCTGCTCTCCCTCCGGCTCATACCACAATCGGCAACCCGACTTCAAAAAGGCCACATGCGAATCCGGCACTCCGCTCTTGCCTCCATAGCTCTCCAGGGTCTGAACTCCC
Source organism: Verrucomicrobiaceae bacterium (assembly GCA_029865835.1). Classification (GTDB taxonomy): domain Bacteria; phylum Verrucomicrobiota; class Verrucomicrobiia; order Verrucomicrobiales; family Verrucomicrobiaceae; genus JAGRPD01. The sequence continues at coordinate 20,937 of JARXAL010000254.1, read as the reverse complement.
CCAACTGACAGCCATCCCTGAAGATTCTCGCTCGTTCCCTCCAAAACCTCCAGAAAAAGGGCATCATGATTGCCCAGCAACGGCACCAACGTCGTCTCGTCCCGAAGACCCAGCAGCCGGTCAATCACCCCGTTCGAATCCGGCCCGCGATCCACATAATCTCCCAACGTCACCAGGACGTCGTCCTTCCCGGGGCGCAACTCCCCCAAAAGCGTTTCAAACGCCGACAAACAACCATGGATATCTCCGATCGCAATGAGCCTCATGCTCTACAGTCGTAGCATCAAGATCGTTCAACCCAACTGAGATTCGATACGTATTTTCATTGTTACTCCCGATTTCAGTCCTCTCTCGCGTTTCCCATGGATTCCATTCACCCTCAGGATCAGGTCACCCTCCCGGCTCAAATGCCGGTCATGGTCTTGTCCGATTGTTATCTTTTTCCTGGGTGCTTTCTCCCGCTTTTTATCTTCGAAGAACGCTATCGCGAGATGCTCAAACACGCCTTGGACGGTGACCGAATGTTCTGCATCGGCACCCGTATCAGCAAGTCGGATGACTCCGTCCTGCCTTGGAGCACTGCCGGACTCGTGCGCGCCTGCGTCAAGCAGCCAGATGGAACATCCCACGTCATGCTTTACGGCATTCGAAGAATCAATCTGAACGGCTGGTCCGATGATCGCCCTTTCCGAATCGCTGAAATCGAACCCATTCAAATCAAAACACCGCCCGCTGATGCCGCGGCTGCACTGGTCAAGGAATCCATCAGCCTGCTCCCCAAGCCCACTCCATCGTGCTCCGACGCCATGCAAAAACTCAAGGAAACCTTGAATGAAATGACATGCCCGGACCGGATCTGCGACGTACTAGCCTACCACTTTGTGCGCAACCCAATCGCCCTCAAAACGCTCCTCTCAGAATCAGACACCTTGGTCCGGCTGAAAGTCCTCAACGCCGAGATGCGTCGTCTTTAAAGACCGGCTTCAAGAATCCCCGCAAAGCTTCACGGGAGATATAAAAAACGTCGGGTTGCTCGTCCAACCGCCCGTAGTAGATCGCCGTATCCTGACCCTCCTGCGTCGGCGCAAACTTCAAATCATGTTGCTTCATCGGTGCCCCGGCCTGGGCTGCCGATTGCAGCTCCACTTGAATTCGAACCGCCGGCTTCTCAAGTGCCTGCAACGCCTCTCCCAACGAACGACTCCAATCATCCGCACTCAGCCGGCCCAACGCCCCAGCCAACGCATCCGCTTTCACACGGTCAATCATCGCTGTGACATCCTGATCGCCAGCGCGCCCGCCCCATTCCCCGGAAGCCGCATTGTAGGCCAGTTCAATGGATGGCGCCGATCCAATGGCCAACGTGATCTTCTTCAAATCAAACTGACTGAATCGCATCACTCCCCGCCCCTTCCACTTAAGCGCATCCGGTGGGAAATTCGGCAGCACATCCGCGCTGATTCGATAGATGAACGGCTCCTTGCCTCCCTTCAGATAGAACCCCGTCTGATCCGCGCTTTGTCCAAACAACAACTCCTTCCTCGCCTCACTCCCCTTCTCGAGCCATGACAATGTTAAGAACGGTTTGTCGAGCCCGTAAGGCGTCAATTCCGCCGCTGAGTCGGAGGTAAACTCGCGCACCTTGGTTTGATTGAGCGTCTCAAAGAAACGGGCGACCCGGTCACCGTTGGCAGGCTCCCACCTCCCATTTCGGCGAAGCAACCAGAGATTGTTCTCCTGCTTCAGATCCACTTCAGGAAACGCTGCACTGCGAATCTGCAGTTCACTAACAGCCTCCGCCTCCACTCTGGCAAAATGCTCATCACGCAGTTCGTTTGGCTCACACCAAAGCATGGCCGCTTGCTTGGCTGAAATCGTGAACTGCGGCCGCCGATGCGATGCCAGCGCTGTCGTCTCAGCCGCCCCCTCCGCAGGTTTTGTCAACGTCAATTCATAGCTGGCACCACCCGCTTCCACATTCACTTTGAGAGTGTCCGCCTGCGCCCCCCCCCCAACAGCCGCCTCGCCCGGACTCGCCGCAAGCGTGGCCAGTTCTGCCCCTAAAACATCGAGATTCAAAATCGCCGCCAATCGCTCCTCAATTCGCTCCTTGCTTCCACGTGTCTGTAACGGCTTCACCAACCGCCAATCCGCTCGTTCCCCTTCCTCTCTCGCCACTTCAATTTGCCCATCACCACTGATGAAACGCACGCGGGTCACTTTCTCGGCAGGCAGCCTCAAAAGCTTCAAATCCCTCCATAACAAAGGCGCCTCCTTGAGGAGTGCATGCAAACCCGTTCGCAAAACAAAGGCCTGCCGCTCCGCCCCCTCCGCCGCACCTTCCATCGTCGCATAACTTGTTCCTTCTAGCACCCCCGGATTGCCAACCCAAAACGATGCAAACCGCTCCCTTCCCGCCATCAACCTGACCTTCGCCACAGGGGCCTCCAAACCCGTTGAATGCCACGCCTTGTCATCAAACTCCGCCCGCTTCATCCGCTCAACCAATCGCATCTCTCGCAACTCCTTTAACAATCGGGCGACACGCTCAGGATCCGCAACATCGTCATACGGCTCCGTCACGCGCCACACCGATCCTTGCTTCGCCAGCACAAAACTCTTCCCATCCGCAAGCCCCATCTCAATGTGATCCAACTTCGCCTCATCAAAGGCTAGCACACTCGCATCCGCTTCCATTCGTTCCCTCGAAGTCGGCATCCAGCCCTCGAGACCAACAATCCCGGCGATCACCGCCACCACCAAAAGCAAAAGAACCAATGTCGTTTTAAAATTCATGCGCAGGCAAATTCGAAACGTCGTTCACCAACACCCAAGCCCATTCAGGCAGACCTCCTCGTTAACCAGACCAGCCATCCTATCATCAGCGCCAAAGCCGGCATCAAAAATGTCGTCAACGCAAAAAGCGTCCGATTCTGCTGTTCGTTCAGTTGAATTCGATAGGCGTGCTTCGGCTTCCATGGTATCCCCATCAATCGCTCGCGATTGATGATCCAATTCACCGAGAGCGCCACAAAATCCAGGCACTCTGCCAGCATCGTGTCAGGATTCAGCATCTCGGCATTTCCAACCGCCACCAATCGACTGCTGACCACCCTCAGCCGATCATCCGAGGGTGCACCTCGCTCCACCGACGCCGCGACATCAACCGGCCCCAGTGCATCCCCTGACACAACCTCAGCAACCGGCAGCGCATCCAAAAACTCGCGCTCCCCCCAAAAACGATCGGCCGCCCGAATCAACGCCGTCACCCTCAATCCCTGCTCCCGAAGCCGCGCGTCATCCTCTGGCGGCAACGCCAAAGATTGAGTCTGTCCAGGCAACATCGTCAGTGCACCTGACAAGGGTTGTGTCACGGGCGATGCCGCCGAAAAACTCACCTCTACCGCAAACTCCTTTCGCATCCCGGCACTCGTGCTCTGAGCCACCAACACTCGGTCCCCTCGCGGAGTCACTCCGTTCTCAGTCAAAAATGCATTCAATCGAGGCGTCGATGCATTGGGATCCAGCATCACCAGCAACCCGCCTCGTTCCGTCCGCCAGTAATCCCTCAAAATCCCCAACTCCCGTTCCGCCAAATCATAGCGCAGTCCCACCAACAACAAGGCCGCTGCATCTTCAGGAATGCGCTCAATCCCTGCCAGATTCAACGCCTGCAAATCAAAGTTCTGCTGCTTGGCCAAATCCGCAAACGATTGCCCAGCTCCCTCAAGCGCCTCCTGAGAACGCGAGCCCTTTCCCACCACCATGTACAACCGCTTCTGCTCCCCTTCCAGCAACCCAATCAAACTCGACGTCACCGCATCCTCTCCCCGAAACCCCACCACAGGAGCACCCTCCTTCGACGGATCCCGCACCTGCAACTCCTCCTCCAACACGTATCTCTGCCGCTTGTTTGTCCTCACCAAAATGCCGTTCTGTGTCAACGTCAAACCCGTCTCCACCTTCAGTTGCTCCGCACGATCCACGTCGCGCACCGGATCAATCTCCTCCACCTTCACGCGCTTCTTACCATGTCGCTGATACTCCTCCAACAACGCCCGCACCGGCTCGTGCAACTCCGAGTTGCGCGGAAACACCAGCGTCACTTCCACGTCCTTGCTCAGCTTGCGCAGGTAGTTCAACGTCACCGTGCTCAACGAGTGGCTGCCGGCCTCCGTCAAATCCCAGCGCTTATAGTATTGAAAGCTCAGGTAGTTCACCCCGCCAAACAGCACCAACGTTAAAAAAACCTGAACCGCCACATTCAAACCAATCCCCAATCGCCCGGGCATCGGCCTCACCTTACGCTCAGCGGATGCAGGCTCAGGCAAAGGGTCAGACATGGATGATGGTTGGCTCATGCACTAAAAAAGACAGACTCTCTCATAGCTTCCAACGACGAAACTCCACCACCTGGTGAGTCAGCGTCAGGAAAAGCAAAGTGAGGGATGCATAATAAATCAGCGGTCTGGTATCAATCAGCCCCTGGGTGAACAAACGAATGTGCTCCACGGACGCCACATAATGCACCGCCTCAACCATGGATTCAGGAAGCCTACGACCCACAACCAAAGCAAACACCCCCAACAAAAAATGCAGCACGCTCATGGTGAATGAGATCACGGCCGCCACGATCTGATTGGACGTTAACGACGATGCAAAACAACCCATCGCCAGATTGAAAATACCCATCGCAAACAAAATCAAATAACTGCCCCGCAAGGCTCCAACAGGAATCTCCACCTTCCCTCCTGTAATCCAATCCAAAAGCCAAAAGTTCCCGAGTGATGGCAACCAGATCACCGCATACAACACCATCGCGGCCGTAAACTTCGCCCCCACCACCTGCCACGCCCGCACCGGAGCTGTAAACAAGGTTTCCAACGTTCCCAGTTTTTTCTCCTCCGCGAACAACCGCATCGTCAGCAACGGAAACACAAAGAAATACGAAAGCCAAAACCACTGCGCATGAAACGTCCACGTCACGATCGACCCCTCACTCGGCGCGCTTTCCAGGACGGACAATGCCGCCTTAAACGAAACCCCGCCCAACACCATCACCAGCGCCAAAACAATGTAAGCCACCGGCGAAACGAAAAACGCTCGCAACTCCTTCTTCAACAATGTCCAAAAAACTCTCATCGTCTCATCATCCAAATGGCCTTGCCCCTGAATCCGCCGCCGCCAGTTCCACAAACACATCTTCCAGGGTCGGTAACTGGCGATGCAACTCCCGAATCCTCCACCCCTTCGCCGTGGCCAAATCCAGAACGCTCTCCCGAATGTCCGTCTGAGATTCCACCCGCAACGCATAGGCCCGCCAACCCTTGTCCGTTTTCGAAGTCATCACCTTGCGAACTCCGGGCAGTGCCTCCAACTCCTTCGCTACATCCGTTGCCGATTGCAATTCCACATGCACCAGCGACGTCGCTCGCAAACTGCGGGTCAAATTCCGAGGCGTGTCACAAGCCTGAATCTTCCCCTCATGGATCATGATAACCCGATCACACGTCTGCTCCACTTCATGCAGGATATGCGTCGAAAGCAAAATCGTATGCTGCTCCCTCAGACTCCTCAACAACTCGCGCACTCCGCGAATCTGAGTGGGATCAAGACCATTCGTCGGCTCATCCAAAATCAAAAGTTTCGGCCGGTGAATCAACGCATCTGCCAGCGCCACCCGCTGCTTAAACCCCTTCGAAAGATTCCCAATCACCCGCCGCCTCACATCCGTCACCGCGCACAACTCCATGACCTCGCCTGTCCGATGACGCAAGTCGCGCCCCCGCAAGCCTTTCAACTCCGCTCGAAAGTGCAGGTACTCCTTCACCCTCATATCATGATAAAGCGGCGCCATCTCGGGCATGTATCCCACCTTTCGCCGCACCTCTAACGACTCCCGAAACACATCATGCCCATCCACCAACGCCATGCCCGACGTCGGCGGCATGTAACCACTCAGAATGCGCATGGTCGTTGACTTCCCTGCCCCATTGGGACCCAAAAAACCCACAATCTCTCCCGCCTCCACATCAAACGACAACCGATCCACAGCCGTGCGTCCGGCGTATTGCTTGGTTAGCTCGTGAACATGAATCATCAGTCAGGTTGGCCAATTCTTTGAAAAGGGGAAAATTACCAAAGCCCATCCTACCCCAAAGCACAAGCTCGGACTGCAATCACCGTTGGTGAACCTTCGCCTCCTTAAGACCTCATTTTCAACGATTCAGCGATCCCCACCACCTGTTCCCAGCGCCTCGTCAACAGGTCCCCTGCCGCCACGACCAAGAGCAATCCCACGATCATCGGCCACCACTCCCTCGGATGCGGGTCCGACACCGCCGTCAAAGCAGGCGTCTCTCCCGCCTCCAGCAGAGTCCCGCCACCAATCTCGGCCAGTTCACGCAACACCCCTTCATTGACCCTCCCCAAACTCGCCTCCGTCGCCGTTTGATAAACCAAGCCTGCCGAAGCCGTCTCGGATCCCGCATGAGCGCGAACCAAATAAACCCCGGGTTGATCCGGCTGAAACTTCCCCTCAAACAACCCCGGCCCCGTCGCACTCAATCGCAACCTCTCGGCGACCTTCTGCAGCATCGCCCCAGGTGCCGACCCTGAACTCATTCGGAAAATCTCAGCTTCCACCCTGCCTTCATTCGATTCCACCTCCCCATTCGCCCGCAAATCCACACTGATACGTCCTTCCCCTTCAACCATCTCCGCCTTCAAGTCCATCCTCCCTCCCTGAGGAGGTCGCGCTGTTTCTCTCAAAACCTGCGACCAAAAAACCCCATAACTCGACCAACGACTTACCCATAGCGATGCCCAACGACTCTTGGCATCACTCGTGAACGCCGTCACCTTCCCCAGCCCAAATCGCCAGTGCGCCAGCAATGGATCACCCGTATCCGTCACCAGCGGCACCTGCGCCGAGGCCCTCCGCACCGTCTTCACATACCCCAGCAACGGCGGCGCATCCCAGGGCTCCAAGCCCACCAGCATCGGATGCCTCTCAGCCACCTTGGCATCAAATGGCTCTTCGCGAATCATCCTCCCGGTATGCATCAGCGTGTCCTGGGTAAAAATACGCGTGATCCCCTCCGGCTCCAGCGTCCGGTATGACTGCCCGCCTCCAGCCACCGCCACCGCTTGCAGCAAACCAGCATGCGCCCCCTCGCCAAGCGCTACCGTTGAAACCGTCATCCCCTCCGCTCGACATTGTCCAGCCAGCCCCTCGTATCCCGCACCGGACGTCTGCCCGTCCGTCAAGATGATCATGTGTTTGACCTTCGCCTTCACTCGCCGCAAGGCCTCCTGCGCCTGCAAAAAGGCCGGCTCCAAATTCGTCCCTCCTCCCGCGGACAAAGCACTGATCTGCCCGCTCACCACTGAGGTCGAAGTCAAACGCGACATCGGCGACACCACTTTGGCTTCCGAATCAAACGCATATACCCCCAATTGGTCATTCCGCCCCAAAACCTCCGCCGTCGCAATCGCGGCTCCCTTCGCCATCTCCAACTTTTCACCCGCCATGGACCCACTTCGATCCAATACCAATGCCACCGCCGCACTCTGCTTTTCCTCTTCATCAGGTGCCCGCAACCGCACAGGCAGCACCTCCTCCAGAGGCGTCTTGAAATAGCCTCCCACTCCGAACGACCGCGGCCCGCCCAACATCAACAATCCACCTCCCACCGTATCCACATACTCCCGAATCGCCAACATCGCCGCCTCTCCCAATTCATCTGCTGACACCTCGCTCAAAATCACCGCGTCATACCCCGCCAATTCATCCACTCGCTTTGGCGCCATGGACGCAGGACGCCAATCCAGATCAATCCCCTCCTTCTCCATCGCCCTCGGCAGATACTGCCCTTCGACCTGGTCCGCCTCCAGATACAGCAGACGCATCTTGCCACGCACATCGACCACCGCCAACCCTTCATTATTTCCCGGCAGCAGATCCTCGAACCCACCCATCCCCTCAATCACCACTCGATACCCAAAAATGTCCCGCTGCCCTGCGGTCCGATCAAACACCACCTCGCGCGCAATCCCCGCCTTCAACTCCAAGACCCTTTTGTCCACTTCAACTCCGTTCTCATACAACTTCACAGACAACGCCGCATCCATCGTCGCCTCGACCAACGCCTTAAGTTCCACCGTCGCACCTTCCTGCACTCGATTTCGGCTTGGCACAAAGGACACCACCCTTGCGTCATTGACTCGAGGACCAGCAACACCCACACAATGAATCTCAATGCCCCTCGCCATCAAACGCCTAGCCTGAGCAAGCGCCAACCCTTGCGTCTCAAACCCATCACCCACCACCACCAATTCCTTCCCAACCCCTGACGCGAAACGCCCCGCCGCGATTTCCATCGCTGCCGCATAGTCCGTCTGACCTCCATTGTTAGATTGCCTCTTCAAAAGTCCTTCCAATCCATCACCTCGAAAGACCTCCATCCCAATCACCTCCGGCACTTGGCCCGCCAGCACCGCAAACTGCTCCACATCAGTCCCAAACGACTCACTCATTCGTCGCACCTCATTCAGCACCCGCTCCAAACCCTCGCGACCCAAACTTTGACTCACATCAACCACATAACCAATCGACTTCCCCTCCCCCCTATCCAACCGTGCCGGCCCCGCCAGCGCCACCAGCGTTAACAGCACCATCAATCCTCGAAACACCAGCAGCAAACGCCGCCTCCCAACGTCCATCGGGTGCACACTGCCCCGCTCTACCCACAATAAAAAAAACAGCGCCGGTGCTGCCAGCACAAGCCAAAGAGGAGATTCCCAGTCCATGTTTTACGCATTCATGTGACAAAGAATCTCCTCTCAAAACCCCTCAAGAGCGGCTTTACACTCGAATCTCTTCGTTTGTGGCCGAATTCAAGAGCGCCACTTGCTCACGATGGAACGTCGGATCACTTCGGAAGGTCAGTCGCGCTCCAAACTTCCGCTCCAGATCCACCAGCAATTCTCCGTCCTCACTGCGCAGTCGATTCATTACATCAGGATGCACCACCACGATCACGTTCCGCTCCGTGTCGCGCATCCGGCTCAACACCGTGCTAAGACGCCTTTGCAACTCCACACTCATCGTCAGCGCCGTCTTCACGTTGCCATGCCCTTTGCAATGCGGGCAGGGTTCAAGCATCGTCGTATCTAGACTTTCAGTGAGCCGCTGCCGCGTCATCTCCATCAGGCCAAACTGAGAAATCGGCAGCACCTGAATCTTCGCCTTGTCTCGCTTCACCCGATCCATCATCGCACGAAACACCGCCTGCTGTTCCCGGCGACCCTTCATGTCAATGAAGTCAACCACAACCAACCCACCCATGTTCCGCAGTCGCAACTGACGCGCCACCTCTTCAGCCGCCTCCAGGTTCGTCTCCAGGATAATCTTATCCACATCCTTCGAACCCTTGTTGCGGCCCGTGTTCACGTCGATTGCCACCAAGGCCTCCGTCTGATCGATCACAATGTAACCGCCGCAGGGCAGCCACACCTGCCTGAAGAACGCATTGTCGATCTGCTTCTGAATGCCGTAATGATCAAAGATCGCTGTCGTCCCCGTGAAATGAGAGATACGCCGGCGCGCACGGCGAGAAATCTCAGCCGCCATCGCCTGCATGTTCTCCACCATCGCCAAATCGTCGCACACCACTTCATCGACTTCTTCCGTGAGGAAATCACGAACCGTGCGCTCAAGCAAATCAGGCTCCTGAAAGCAACACACCGGTGCCGCTTGGCCATCCCGCTTCTCCACGATGTCCTTCCACTGCTCCACCAGAATGCTCAAATCCCGGACAATGTGTCTCGCACGTTTGCCCGATGCTTCAGTCCTCATGATCAACCCCATGCCTTCTGGCAGGTCGAGGTTCTCAATGATCTTCCTCAAGCGCGCACGCTCCTTTGGATCCTCCACTTTCCTCGAAATCCCAAACTGTTCATTCAGTGGCATCAACACCAGCAAGCGTCCCGCCAAGGAAATGTTCGTGGTCACCCGGGGTCCTTTGTTGCCAATAGGTCCCTTCGTCACCTGAACCATGATCTCGGATCCCACCGGATAGAGAGACGGAATATCCTGCGACTGGATCTTCTTTCCCTTCTGCCGGCCCTTGGTCCGATTGATCTCCTCCAAACCAGAATCCAACGCCGCTGGAATCGCATCCCAAAAATGCAAGAACGCATTCTTGTCCATGCCGATATCGACAAACATCGCCTTCAATCCCTGCTCGATGTTTCGCACCCGCCCCTTGTACAAACTCCCCACGATGCTGTTGGTGCCGACTCGTTGAATGTTATACTCCTCCAACACACCGTTCTCCATGACCGCCACCCGATTCTCCAGGCGCTCACAGTTGATGACGATCCGAGTCCCAGACTTGAGGTCTTTTTTCCCGGTGATGAATTCCTTGATCTTTTTGAACATTGTTAGTGGCATGAAGCCCTCCTAGATAGTTGATGGTTGATGTGTCTTAGCATAGGGACCCTTTATCGGAAAAGTCTGTCCAAGAGACCCCTTTTGCCTTGAGTTTTGTCTTCTTCTGTTGCCGGTTTGGGAGAAGTCTTTTCACCTTCCCCACCACGGTTGAACAATCCTGCTCGGCGCACTGGCACCGCCTTCGGAATTCTCGGCGCCTGGTCCGCCTCAACGGCGCCGGCAGCATCTGCATCCCGGCGGATCGAGGGCCGGGCCACAGGCCTCGCCACCGGAATCTCCGCAACGGGTTCGCTCTCTTGACCCAAATCCTGATCGTCCTCCACCGCCGCCACCAGCACTGGACCCGCCTCATAGGTGACCGCCAACACCTGATTGAAGTTCCCCTTCTCCTCCGGGATCGGCTCAATCTTCACCTCATACCCATGATCAAGGGCCAGCGCCTGTTCCAACACTCGCTTCGCCACCGGCGCCGCCGTTCCCCCGCCAGAATACCCCCCCTGCACCAGAATGCAGACGGCATATTTCGGCTTCACATACGGCGCAAAAGAGATAAACCACGTATGGTTGTCCTTGATCGACTTCCCCTTGTCAGGTCGCCAGGCCTGCGCCGTCCCCGTCTTACCCGCGACCTCCACATTCGGAATCTGGGCGCCACGCGCTGTGCCACTCGGCGCGTTCACCACCTTCCACATACCCTTGCGGATGAGCTCAATCTCCTGTGGCGTGATCCCTTCCTTCTCCAAACTCGCCAACTCCTCCGGTTGCTGCTCCTTCACCACCGTCTCCCCATCCATCACCCGCTTGAGCAGATGCGGACGGTAGGACTTCCCGCCATTGGCTACCGTCCCCACCACCGACGCCATCTGCAATGGGGTCGCCAAAACAAAACCCTGCCCAATCGACGTGTTCGCCGTAAACCCGTCACTCCATCGTTCCTTCGGAAGGTTCAATTGCAACCACTCTGGATTTGGCAACACCCCTGGACTATCCGCCTCCAACTCAATCCCCGTCTTCACTCCCACTCCGAGCATCTGACACGCCTTGGTGATGTTGTTGATGCCCGCCGCATTGCCATAGCGATAGAAGAAACAATTGCATGACCTCATGATCGCGTCACTCAACCCCAATGACCCGTGTGATCCACCCTTTTGAGCGATCCAACAATGCATGGTCTTGTTCCCATACTGAACGCCACCCGGACAGCTGTAACTGCGCCCCTGGATATCAGCCAAACACCCTGCAAATGCGATCGGGATCTTGAACGTCGAACCCGGTGCGTAAGCTTGCACCGCTCGGTTGTAGAGCGGGTTCACCGGGTTATCGAGATATTCGCGATAATCCTTCGTGCTGATGCTCGGAATGAACTTGTTTGGATTGTAGGAAGGCACGGATGCCATCGCCAAAACCTCGCCACTGTTTGGCTCGATCACCACCACCGCTCCCCTACCAATACCACCATCCCTCAAGGCCTTCTCTGCGATGTATTGAATGCGCGCATCAATCGTCAAATACACATCATTCCCTTTGCGCGGTTCTTTGAAGCTGACCTCACCAACCAAGCGACCACGCTCGCTTACCTTCATCGTGCGCACACCCGGCTTGCCCTTCAGATACTCGTCAAAACTCTTCTCCACCCCTTCACCTCCAAAGTCGTCGGGCAGATACCGATCCCATTCCTCTTTCTCCTCTTCGCTCACACGCTGATCCTCAGGCAGTCGAACATAGCCCAGTATGTGACTGGCTAGCGATTGATAAGGATACTCCCTCACCGCCCTCTCAGCCACCGTCACCCCGGGCAAGCCCAAGTTGTGCTCCGCAAATCGGCTAAACTCCGTGAACGTCACATCCTTCCGGTAAACCCACGGCACAATGCTTGCAAAAGTCCGGAAATGAATCCGCATGTCCTCATCCGCGTTAAAACTCCTCGCCTCCAGACCGATCTCGCCCAACCTGCGCATGATCGTCTGCTTGAAAATTTGCGCAACATCCGGCTCCGACCGCTCCCGCATGATCCCACGCTCCGTCACATTGTGAGTGAACGGCGGCACTTCCTTCATCTGGCCAATCCGGACCAACCGGTTGTACTCATTCATCATCTCCCCGAGATTGATCCGCACTTCAAAGATCGCTCGATTGGTCGCCAGAGTGATTCCATTGCGATCCTTGATCTCGCCCCGAACTCCCGGAATCCTCGCCTTCAATTCACTACCCACCCGCACCATCTTCGCAAACTCAGCGTGCCGGTCGATCTGCAAGGACCACAGCCGATACACAAGCAGAAAGAACCCCGCCAGCATGAGCAGGCTAAACAGGTAAAGTCTGAATTTGTATCTAACGACCATGAGAATAATGACGTAACCCGTCGTATCGGATTTCGAACCTCATCCACCGTGCCAAAGCATGCAGCAGCAAAAACAACAACGGTGCCACTAACATCGCCAGCAAGGTATCCGTGATCATCTTAGACCACACTGCCGGTGGAAAGCTAAAACTTCCTCGAATGAAAGTAATCATCAAATACTGACTCAAGAGCCACCCAAACACGGCGATCCCAATCATCACGACAGGCAACTCCAGCCGCCCCCTTTTAAACAACGGACGCACCCCCTGCATCAAGGTGCCAAACAATCCAAAAAACACGATCGACATCCCAAACATCACCTCTCCGCTGCCCATCCCCGTGAACTGCCTTTCCACTCCCTCCATCAACGCTAACGCCTCATCCGGACTCGCCATCGGCGCTGGCAAAAAACGCGCATCCCACAAAAACCCCGTCACAAACGCCAACAACAGCATCATCGGAAACGAGGTCGCCACCGCTGAGGTAAAGAAAAACACCGCCGGCAAAAACAGCCTCGCGTGATACGCAATCGGCACCGCAGGCACGAACTCTTGCAGTCCAAATGACAGCAGCAGCAAGATCAAGACCACCGAGTTGAACAGCATGAGTGTCAGTCGCCTCCAAAGTTCATTGCAGAATCTCCTGCATCTCGATTACGAACACGTGGTCCAATGCCGAGAAATCCACCGCTGGCTTCACCAGCGCTTCACCCGAGATATCTCGGTTCTGAAAACGAATCACTCGACCCAACAAAAGATTCGCCGGAAACACCCCTCCATCTCCGGAAGAATAAACATTCGCCCCCGCATTGATAGGCGCGTTACGGCTCAAAAAACGCAAATGCAGATTCGGCACCATGTCCAGACCCGCACGCTCTCCCGCAAGGATGCCTTGCTCTAGCGTCCCTTCAACTTTTGCCGAAACCCGACACATCTCATCGGTCAACAGAATGACCTCAGCCATGTGCGGCGCCAACTTCCCCGTCTTGCCGACCAACCCCTGCTCCGTAATCACAGGACTGTCGGTGCCAATCCCATCCAGCGATCCTTTATCAATCAACAACGTGTTCCACCAAGTTGTCGACGAACGCTTAACCACTCGTGCGGCAGTCATCTTGAACGGTGAGGCACCCTTGAATTCCAAAACCTTTCTCAGTTGCCCGTTCTCATCCACCAGTTGATTGTACTTCTGTGCAATGATCCGCAACCGCTGCACTTCCATTCGCAATTGCTCGTTGCGCTCAGCCAATTCCACGGAGTCCATGCCAGGAGCCGACACCGCTTCCACCGCATCACCCACTGCCGCACTCGAATGCACAAACGGCGCAAACACCGCCAGGACGCGCTCCTGAATGCGCCGCGTCGTCGGCGTATTCAACATGAAAACGGCCACCAAAGATGCCACAAATAGCACCACAGCTAGCACATTCAGTTTCCTCATCGCAGTTGTCCTTACTCAGGTCCGGATTTGATTAAACTCGCAACACCTTCAGGCGTCCGTCAGCATCACCGTCTTAGACTTCCAGCGTGCTCACCTTGCGCAGGAATTCATAAGAGTTGAGCACACGGCCCGTCCCTTCACCCACAGCGCTCAGAGGATCCTCTGCGATGTGCACCGGCAATGAGGTTTCCTCTGCAAGCAGCTTGTCCAGCCCTCGCAACAAAGCACCACCACCCGCCAGCATGATCCCACGATCCACCAAGTCGGCAGACAATTCAGGCGGGCATCGCTCCAGCGTCGTCCGCACCGCATCAATGATCGCATTCAGCGGCTCCAGCATCGCCTCACGCACTTCCTGACTCGTGATCACAATCGTCTTCGGCAGACCCGCCACCATGTCACGCCCCTTCACTTCCATCGTCGTCTCCTTGCCCATCGGGAATGCCGACCCAATGCGCAGCTTGATCTCCTCAGCCGTCCTCTCACCAATCATCAAATTGTAAGCCCGCTTCATGTAGCTGATCATCGCCTCATCAAGCTCATCACCCGCCACGCGAACACTTCGACTGTAAACGATTCCCGATAGCGAAATGATCGCCACCTCCGTGGTGCCACCGCCGATATCAACGATCATGTTCCCCGCTGCCTCCTGCACTGGCAACCCCACCCCGATCGCCGCCGCCATCGGCTCCTCGATCAAGTGCACTTCCCGTGCCCCCGCCTGCTCCGCACTCTCCCGCACCGCCCGCTTCTCCACTTCAGTAATCCCTGAGGGAACCGCAATCACCACTCTCGGCCCACGCCAGGCGCGCCTATTGTTGTGCACCTTGCGAATGAAATGACGCAGCATCGCCTCCGTCACCCGGAAGTCTGCAATCACACCATCTTTGAGCGGCCGAATCGCCGTGATTCCTCCCGGCGTCCGACCCAACATCCGCTTCGCATCATCCCCAACCGCCACGACCTCGTTCGTGCCCGTCCTAACGGCAACCACCGAAGGCTCCCGCAGCACAATACCGTGATCTTTGACGTAAACGAGGGTGTTTGCGGTTCCAAGGTCGATTCCAATGTCCTTTGCGACAAATCCAAAAAGTCTGCCAAGCATGAGTAAATGATAAGAATAAAAGGTTAAAAAAAACGAAAGCCACCCCCAAGACCCAAACGCAAAACGCGCCTAATCTAGAAATTCCAGGGATCACAAGAAACCGTGGGACCGTCATTATAGAGGGAGCTCTCAAACTAGGCCCCCCCCAGAAACCGTCAAGGCAAGTTTGGTTAACGCCTCTATAATAATTTCCGTAATCACTCCACCTCAACCCACCAACCCAACACCTCCCCCGGCCACCTCATACACCCGCCCTCCCATCACCTCGTTCCCCATCCAATCCATCCGCGTCGTCGTCAAAATCTTCTGCGTCCCCGAAGGCAGGCAATTCAAAAACGCCCTCCGACGCTCCACGTCCAATTCCCCAAAAACATCGTCAACCAGCAGCAACGGCACCTGCCCCCGCAATTCAAACAAAACTCGCGCCTGCGACAACTTCATCGCCAGCGCCAAAGTCCGCTGCTGGCCCTCCGACGCAAACGCCCGCGCATCCTGTCCCCTCAGCATCATCTCCAGATCATCCCGGTGCGGCCCTCTCAGCGTCACCCGCAACCTTGCCTCCTCGTCCCGCCAAGCCAACAACTCCTCGCCCAAATCCTCCCCCTCTGACCCCGGCGTATAGCCCAGTTCGACCACCTCCTCCCCCCCGCTCACCCGCGCATGAAAGTCCGCCACTGGCAGCCGCATCGCCTCACACAACTTCGCTCGCCGACCCGTCAGCACCCGCGCATGCTCCGCCATCACCCGCCCAAACGCCTCCGCCTCCTTCCACGCAATCACGGCATCCCGCTTCAACACATAGTTCCTCCCCCGCAACGCCCGCTCATACGCCCGCAGCGCCGGCAAATAGTCCGCAAAAGCCTGACTCCCCGCAAAATCCAAAAACCGCCGCCGATGCTCGCCCCCTCCTCGCAGCAAATTCATGTCCGAGTGATCCATCCACACCACCACCCCCGACCTCTCCAAATACTCTCCCGCCCGCCCGCACACTGCCCCATCCACCGCCAACCGCCTCGCCTTCTCCGTCACCGCCACCCGCAGGTCCAGCTCCCCCCATCTCCCCTCCACCACCGCCGCCGTCTGCCCAAACCGAATCCACTCCTCACGGCTCGACGTCCTCGGCGACTGCAGCCTCAAAAGCACACACGCCGCCTCCAAAAGCGACGTCTTCCCCTGCCCGTTCCGCCCCACCAACGCCGTCATCTCCGGGTCCAGCTCCACCTGCACCCGGTCAAAACATCGAAAATCACGAACCGACAACCGCTCCAACATCAAACCCCATCCAACCCCCGATCCCACACCCGCACAACCCCAACCTCGAAAAACCCTTCCAAAAAGCTCTTGCAGGTTTGAGAAAAGCCTCTACCCTCTCGGCCCCTATGTCCAAAAACGCAGGCATCGCCAAAACCCGGAAAGCCGTCTCCAAACGGTTCAAGTTGACTGCATCAGGCAAAGTGCTCCGCCGCAAAAAAGGCAAGCGCCACCTGTTGCAAAACAAGAATCGTAAGCGGAAACGCAATCTGGGCAAAGTAGCCCTAGTGGCCGAAGTGGACGCTCCAGCGATCAAAGCGAACATGCCGTTCGCCTGATCAATGTAGCCCCACGGTCCCCCTCCGGGACCACGACGTCTTGATCTGAACCGCCCCGGTGGTTCTTCGAGAGGATGAGATCAAACGTCGCTCTTAACAAAAACAGTCCCCTCAATGACAAAACCAAATGCCTAGAGCAACCAACTCACCAGCCAGTCGCAAGCGCCGCAAGCGCACCATCGATAAAGCCAAAGGATTCCGCGGCTTCCGTTCCACCAACTTCCGCTACGCCAAAGACGCCGTGCGGAAAGCCATGGTCTACAACTACCGCGACCGCAAAGTCCGGAAACGCACCTTCCGCAACCTGTGGATCCAGCGCATCAACGCTGCTACTCGTGCTCACGGTCTCTCCTACAGCCGATTTATGGAAGGCCTCAAGGCCGCCGGCATCGAAATCGACCGCAAAGTCCTCGCTGACCTCGCCGTCACTGATGAAGCCGCCGTCGAAACCTTGATCGCCAAAGCCAAAGAAGCCCTCGTCCAAAAGGCTTCCCAAGCCAAGGCCGCCTAAACCCCGGCTCCACCCAGGAAACTTCAATCCAAACCACAGCCGGGGCCCTCACGCCCCGGCTGTTTTCTTGTCAGCGCAAGACCCACTCCCCAGCCAGCCCTCCCGACCGCAAAAATCCCGTTAATCCTCAAATCCTGTCAATCCTGTCCCAAACAGAACGCCGATGCTCTCCGACCTCACCTCCCTCCACACCGAAGCCCTCGCCGCCCTCGACGCCGCCTCCGATGAGTCCGCCCTCGAAGCCCTCCGCATCGACTTCCTCGGCAAAAAAGGCAAACTCACCGCCCTCAGCTCCGGCATGAAGGATGTCCCCCCCGACCTCAAAAAAGACGTCGGTGCCAAGCTCAACGAAGTCCGCACCGCCATCACCGACGGCATCACCTCCCGCCAGCTCGCTTTCCAAGCCACCAAAGACGCCGCCTCCGTCTCCGGACTCGACATCACCCTCCCCGGCCGCCCCGGCCTCGGCATCGGCTCCCTCCATCCCCTCACCCAGATCCGCCACCTCGCCATCACCACCCTCCGTCGCATGGGCTTCGCCCTCGCCGAAGGCCCCGAAGTCGAAACCGAATGGCATTGCTTCGACGCCCTCAACACCCCCGCCGATCACCCCGCCCGCAACGAGAGCGACACCTTTTACCTCAACGACGGTCGCCTCCTCCGCACCCACACCTCCAGCGTGCAAATCCGCACCATGGAATCCGTCAAAGAACTCCCCGTCCGCATCATCGCCCCCGGAGCTGCCTACCGGCGCGACGAAATCGACGCCACCCACCTCTCCGTCTTCAATCAACTCGAAGGCCTCTACGTCGACAAAGACGTCTCCCTCGCCGACTTGAAGGGCACCCTCGAATACTTCTTCCGCGAAATCTTCGGCCCCAAAACCGCCGTCCGTTTCCGCCCCCATTTCTTCCCCTTCACCGAACCCAGCTTCGAAATCGACGTCAAACTCGAAGCCAAAGGCAAAGAGGATCGCTGGATCGAAATCGCCGGCTGCGGCATGGTCGATCCCGCCGTCTTCGAAGCCGTCAGCCAAAGCCGCAAAGACACCCTCTTCGACCCCAACGAAATCACCGGCTTCGCCTTCGGCCTCGGCCTCGACCGCCTCGCCATGATCCTCCACGGCATCACCGACATCCGCCACCTCATCGAAAACGACCTCCGCTTCCTCCGCCAATTCTAACCCCTCTGCTGCAACGTTCGAATCTGACAGGATTGGCAAGATTAATGGATTAACGCGATACCACAATGAGCATTGATGACCTCACCCACAAAGTGATTGGCATGGCCATGGAGGTTCACCGCGAAATGGGACCTGGATTTGTCGAAAGCATCTACCATCGCAGCATGGAACTTGAGCTAGCCGCCGCCGAAATCCCGTTTCAGTCGGAAATGCCAATCAACGTCTTCTATAAAGGCCGCATCGTCGGCAAGTTTGAAGCCGATATTGTAATCCTCGTCGATGATCGCCTTCTCATCGAACTCAAAGCCGTCGAAACCCTCACCAAAGCCCATGAGGTGCAAACAGTAAACTACCTCACCGCCACTCAAATCGACCACGGCCCCCTATTCAACTTCGGCTCCTCAAGCCTCCAGACCAAGCACAAATACCGCCGCTTCCAAAAACCTTCGTCGCCCAATTCAGAATCCCGTTAATCCCGAAATCCTGTCAATCCTGTCCAAAAAACCGCCCTGATCCTCCCCAAATCCTGTCAATCCTGTCCCCAAAAAACGCCCCCGCTATGCAAGTCTCCCTCTCCTGGCTCACCACCCACATCGACCTCAGCCACTACACAATCCCCCAGCTCTCCGACCTCCTCACCTTCGCCGGCATCGAAGTCGAAGGCATCGAGCAAAAAGGCGTCAACACCGACCTCATCGTCGTCGGTCAAATCAAAGACTCCATCCAGCACCCCGACGCCGAAAAACTCTCCGTCTGCCAGGTCGATGTCGGCCAGGGCTCCGACCGCCAAATCGTCTGCGGCGCCAAGAACTTCAAAGTCGGCGATAAAGTCCCCGTCGCCCTCCCCGGCGCCGAACTCCCCGGCGGCTTCCAGATCAAAGAAGGCAAACTCCGCGGCATCGCCTCCCTCGGCATGATGTGCAGCGGCCGCGAGCTCGGCCTCACCGACGACCACAGCGGCCTCCTCATCCTCGACACCACCGCCCCCATCGGCAAACCCTTCCGCGAGCTCGTCGAGCCCGATGTCCTCCTCGATCTCGAAATCACCCCGAATCGCTCCGATCTCCTCTCTCACCTCGGCCTCGCCCGGGAACTCGCCGCCCTCACCGGCCTCCCCCTCAAAGGCGAAGCCCACCACGTCGAGACCGACCTCCAAACCCGCCCTGCCACACCCGCAGAAATCCGCATCGACGCCCCCGAAGCCTGCCCCCTCTACATCGCCCGCACCATCCGCGGCGTGAAAGTCGCCCCCAGCCCCGAGTGGCTTCAAAAGCGCCTTCACAGCATCGGCCTTCGCCCCATCAACAACCTCGTTGACATCACCAACTACATCCTCATGGAGATGGGCCAACCCCTCCACGCCTTCGACCTCGCCAAACTCAACGGCGGCATCGTCGTCCGCCACGCCACTGAAGGCGAAACCCTCGTCGCCCTCGACGGCCAAAATTGCGCCCTCCTTCCCGACGACCTCGTCATCGCCGATCAAACCAAACCCCTCGCCATCGCCGGCGTCATGGGCGGAGCCGAATCCGGTGTCACCGACACCACCACCGACATCCTCCTCGAGGTCGCCTACTTCCAGCCCTCAGGCATCCGCCGCACCTCCCGCCGCCTCAGCATCCACTCCGACTCCTCCTACCGCTTCGAGCGCGGTGTCGACCCCCAACAAGCCCTTGGCGCAGCCGACGCCGCCACCCGTCTCATCCTCGCCATCGCCGGAGGAAAAGCCGAAGACCTCGCTGTCGTCGCAGGCACCGCACCCACCCTCGTCCACTCGGTCGAACTCGACGAAACCCGCGCCCACCGTCTCCTCGGCATCCCTACCTTCACCGCCGACGAAGGCCACGCCATCCTCGAAAAACTCGGCCTCATCAAACAGACCGCAAACGAGCACACCTCCCTCTGGCAAATCCCCAGCTACCGCATCGACCTCCAACGCCCCGTCGACCTCATCGAGGAACTCGCCCGCGTTATCGGCCTCGACCGCGTCCCCGCGAACTTCCGCGCCGCCTTCGCCGCCACCGACACCGCCGACCGCGCCTACGACCACCTCATGTCGTTGCGCAGCGCCCTCGCCAATCGCGGCTTCCACGAGGCCCAAACCCTCCGCCTCATCTCCACCACCCAGCTCAACGACGCCCTCGGCGCCATCCCCGCCAAAGGCCTCGACACCGCTGCCGTCCCGGTGAAAAACCCCCTCTCCGAAGACCACACTCACCTTCGCCCCAGCATCGTCCCCGGCCTCCTCGCCACCGCCGCCCTGAATATCCGCCAGGGCGCCACCCAGCTTCGTTTCTTCGAAGCCGGCCGCG
>JARXAL010000212.1 GCA_029865835.1 Verrucomicrobiaceae bacterium | reverse complement strand
GCGGTGCTGACCATTTGCCAGGCATTGTGGCCAGGACCAGGACCGGCGATGTTGGATTTCCACGTCACATCACCATCTTTGCCGGCCTGACCGTTGGTCACATACTTTTCCAAGTCGAAAATACGCTGCTCCATCGTAGCGGCCGCTGGTTCCGCTGGCGCAGCCTCTGGGGCCGCCGGGGTTTCAGCGGCTGGTGGGGCTGCAGCATCTTGTGCCATCAGTGAGGTTTCCATGGAACTGCCAAGCATGCCAGCCGTTAGAACAGCGGCTAGGAGGCATCCAATCCAACTTTGTTTTTTAATCAGCATAGCGTTTTAGAGTGCGTTGGTGTGATGTTTTAAGTCGGCTTGTGCCGCTTACCGACTCTGAATAGCAATGGGTGTGCCAAGTGGGTTTTGAATCTTTCGATTGTTTGTTTGTGCTGGGGGATGAAGGGCTGAAACGCTGGTGGCATAAAGGGTGGAAGATGGGGTAAAAAGTGCGGACAAGCGGGAGAGAACTGGTATGCAATGCATGTGACAAAGCGTTTTTGGTGGTTTACAGGAGGCTATGACAAGAGTTGGAATTGGCTATGATGTGCATCCGTTTGCGGAAGGGCGGCGGTTGGTGCTGGGCGGTGTGGAGATTCCGCATGAGCGGGGTTTGCAGGGGCATAGTGACGCGGATGTGCTGAGTCATGCGATTGCGGACGCGGTGCTGGGTGCGCTGGGTTTGCCGGATATTGGGCATTATTTTCCACCTTCGGATGCTTCGATTGAAGGGATCTCGAGTTTGAAGATCCTTGAGCGGTGCGCGGAGTTGAGTGCGGAGAAGGGGATGCGGATTGTGAATGTGGATGCGTCACTGGTTGCGGAGGCTCCGAAAGTGAAGCCGCATGCGGAGGCGATGAAGATCCATATCGGGAAGGCGTTGGGTATCGGGGCGGATGATGTGGGGGTGAAAGCGACGACGAATGAGCGGTTGGGATTTGTCGGGAGGGAAGAAGGCATTGCGGCGATGGCGGTGGCGTGTGTGGAGTCGATTTGAACCAGTCCAATAGAGATTGAATGATGCTGAAAACGGGCGTGACGGTGATTGTAGTGGCTGCGGGGAGCAGTCGAAGGATGGGATTCAACAAGCTGTTGGAGCCGTTGGCTGGGGTGCCGGTTTTACGGCGGTCCTTGATGGCGTTTGAGAAATGTGCTGCCATTGATCGGATTGTTGTGGTCGCGGGCGCGGAGGTGGGGGAAGTGATTGAGAAATGGCGAGTGGA
Source organism: Verrucomicrobiaceae bacterium (assembly GCA_029865835.1). GTDB lineage: Bacteria > Verrucomicrobiota > Verrucomicrobiia > Verrucomicrobiales > Verrucomicrobiaceae > JAGRPD01. The sequence goes on along the minus strand of JARXAL010000212.1, from coordinate 7,237 downwards.
GGGTGGACTAAGCAAGTTGGGAGCGGTGGTGGCGGGAGGGGTTGAGAGGCATGATTCGGTTGCAGCGGGTCTAGTTGCGCTGGGGGAGGAATGTGAGGTGGTGGCGGTGCATGACGGGGCGCGGCCATTGATTCATGTGGAGCAGATTTCGCACTGTGTGGACATGGCGAGGGCGCACGGAGCGGCGGTGTGTGCCCGTCCTTTGTCGGAGACGATCAAGCGGGTGGATTCAAGCGGGGCGGTGGTGGAGGCGGTGGACCGTGAGGGGGTATGGGTGATGGAGACGCCGCAAGTGTTTGAGCGGGCGTTGCTGGAGCGGGCGTATGCGGAAGTGATGAGTGGGGGCGTGCTGGTGACGGATGAAGTTTCAGCGGTGCAGCGGATTGGGGTGCGTGTGCAAGTGGTGAACAATGCGTGGGCGAATCCGAAGATTACCTTTCCGGGTGATTTGGCCTTGGCGGAATGTCTTTTGGAGGCGTGGTCGAAATGAGTGCGGCTGACAGGGCATTGTCGGATTTGGACGAACTGGAAGTGCTTCCGACACGGAATCGAATTTCGTTGATGTTGTTGTTGGGATTGACGGGTTTGAATGCCTTCAATGACAACATCTTGAAGATGCTGCTTGTCGGGCTGGCGCCGAAGGTGGTTGAGGGGACGCTGGGACAGGATATTGGACTTTGGCTGGGGGCGATTATTTTGCTGCCCTATATTTTGTTTGCGCCTCTGGCGGGTTACTTGTCGGATCGTTTTTCGAAGCGCGGGGTTATATTGGGGATGCTGGTGATGCAATCGGTGGTGTTGCTGGGGGCAGGGGTATCGTTTCGGGCGGCCATGGGAGAGACGAGTGTGAAGCTTGCGTTGGGGATGTTTTTTTTGCTGGCCTTGCAGTCGACGATTTTCAGTCCGGCCAAGATGGGGATATTGAAGGAGCTTGGGGGTTCGCGGCGGATTGGCATGATGTCGGGTTGGTTGCAGATGGCGACCATGTTGGGCATTTTGGGCGGGCTATCGATTGGGGGTCCGTGGTTTGATTGGTTGTTTGGACGCGGGATGTCGGCGTGGGAGGCGGCGGCGTGGCCGGTATGGATTTTGTTTGGCAGTTCGCTGGTGGCCTTGGTGCTCGGGTTTGTGATGCAGCCGACGAAGTCGCAATCGGATGCGCCGTTTCGGGTGGGGGTCTTGTGGGAGCATTTTGGCAATTTGCGGGAGACGGTGGGACAGAAGGGGATGGGCAATGCGCTGTTGGGGGTGGCGATGTATTGGTTTGTCGGGAGCGTGGCGGCGGCGATGTTTGTGGATGCGGGGATGCAATTGTATCCGAGTCGCGACGATCCGGGTGCCGCGACATCGGCATCGTTCATGACGTTGATGATCGGGTTGGGGACAGCGGTGGGGAGTTTGGTGGTGGCAGCGGTGTGTCGGCGGAAGGTGCAGTTGGGTGTGGTGCCGTTGGGGGCGCTGGGGATGGCGATTGCCTTGATCGGGGCGGGTCTATGGTCGCCGGCGACATGGATTTACCACGCGAGTTTGCTGGCCCTGGGACTGTGCAGTGCGGTTTACATGGTGCCGGTGCAGGCATCGATTCAGGATCAGGCCGAGTCGTCGAAGCGTGGGCGAGTGCTGTCGTCGATGAATCTTTTGGATAGTGTGGCGGGCATTGTTGGTGTGCTGGTTTTGTTTGGGTTGAAGAGTGGGTTGGGGTTGAGTTTGAGGTGGCAGTTTTGGCTGCTGGCGCTCCTGATGGTGGCGGTGGCGGTGATCAGTGGGAAGATGTTGCCGAGGCATTTGATTCGGTTTGTGGGGCGGGTGTTGATCCGGTTCTTTTATCGGCTGCGGACGATTGGCGAAGAGAAGGTGCCGGAGACAGGCGGGGTATTGATGCTGCCGAATCACATCAGTTACATGGATGCGTTGATCCTTTCGACGGCGTTTCGGCGTCCGGTGAGGTTTGTGATTTGGGAGCCGTTGTATCGGATCAAGCAGGTGACCTGGTTGTTGAAGTTGTTTGGGACGGTGCCGATTTCTCCGGAGCGAGCGAAGGATGCTGTCAGGAGTGTTGTGGAGGCCTTGAAGGCTGGAGAGTTGGTGTGCATGTTTCCCGAGGGGCAGTTAACGCGGCATGGGATGCTGAATGAGATGCAGCGGGGATTTGAGTTGATGGCGCGAAAGGCTGGGGTGCCGGTGCTGCCGGTGCACGAGGATGGCATGTGGGGTTCGGTTTACTCGTTTGAGGATGGAGGTTGCTTCAAGAAGCTGCCGAGGCGGATGCGGCGCTCTGTGAGCGTGTGGGTGGGGGAGTTGAAGGCACCGAGAGAGGCAACAGCGGACTGGCTGAGGACGGAATTGTTACGGCTGGGTGGTGCTGCGTTTCTGGAGCGGAAGACGTTTGGTCGTCTGCGCAAAGAGGAGTGGCCGCTGTTAGCGAATGGGATGCGACTGGATGCGGTGGAGTGGCATTTGATTGATGAGGTGCCGTGGGTGTGTGATGCGACCGATGCGGTGCTGGTGGGTTCGGTGCAAGCTTACGAGAGGTTGCGGGAGCCTGCGCAGGTGAGGATTGGGAATGAGGCGGTCAGTGGGGAGAAGGTGGTGGCGGTGGGAACCATCGAGGCATTGCGGTTGGCGAGAGGGACGGGTGATTGGGGTGGGAGGATGGTGGTGCGGGCGGTTTGTGTTTCGGGCCGGTCGACTGAGGAGGCTGGTGAGTTGGGCGTGCCAGTGTATGGAGCCTGGCTGGAAGAGGGAACGGGTGCCTGGGTGGGATTGTGCGTTCCGAATCCGGCGATGGAGGTGGGGCATGAGAGCGAGCAGCAGGGGCAGCGGGAGGGCAGTGCCGGGCGTCTTTTGCCAGGGTGGGCTTGCGTCATGGGAGAAGAGGGAGCGATTGTGTCGGGATGGCACCCGGGAGATGTGCGTGAAATCTCGTTGCCCGGACTCGTGCTGGATGAGGACGGATTTTTTATGCCGATGGAGGGGGGTAAAAACACCTTGCCCCTGTCCTGAATCCGTGTTCTCTCAAGCTCACTCATTTACCCCATCGACCCCAAACATGAACGATCGTCGCGTAGTCATTTCCGGCCTTGGAGTTGTCTCTCCGCTTGGAAACAGCAAGGAAACTTTTTGGAACAATCTGGTGTCCGGGAAGAGCGGGATTCGCACGATCCAGTCGATGGATACGACGAATTACGACTGCAAAATTGGGGGTGAGGTGGTGGACTTTGATCCGACACCGTTTTTCAACAATCACAAGGAAGCGCGGAGGGCAGACCGGTTTTTCCAGTTTGCGATGGCGGCGGCGAAGATGGCGGTGAAGGACAGCGGGTTGAATCCAGATGCGGTGGATCCGCATCGGGTGGGGGTGATGGTGGGGAGCGGGATTGGCGGACTGGGAACCTTGGAGACGCAGTATCAGATCCTTTTGGAGAAGAGTCCGAGTCGGGTATCGCCGTTTCTGATTCCGATGATGATCACCAACATCGCGAGTGGGATGATCTCGGCTGAGTTTGGATTCATGGGGCCGAACATGGTGATCGTGACTGCGTGTGCGACATCGAACAACAACATTGGCGAGGCGTGGCGGATCATTAAATTTGGGGACGCGGATTGCATCATCTGCGGTGGGGCGGAGGCGTCGATCCGGCCGTGCGGGTTGGCGGGATTTGGGAACATGCGAGCGTTGAGCTTGCGGAATGACGATCCGGAGCGTGCGTCACGGCCCTTTGACAAGGATCGCGATGGGTTTGTGATGGGAGAAGGCGCCGGGGTGGTGGTGATTGAGGAGCTTGAGCATGCGAAGCGGCGTGGGGCGACGATTTACTGCGAACTGGCGGGTTATGGAGCGACGGCGGATGCGTATCACTTGACCTCACCGCATCCGGAAGGACTTGGGGCGATGAAGTGCATGGAGATGGCACTGCGGCATGCGAAGATGAATCCGACTGATGTGGCTTATGTGAACGCGCATGCGACATCGACACCGGTGGGGGACCTTTGCGAGTTGAAGGCGATCAAGCGGACGTTCGGAGACTATGCGACCAACGGGTTGCTGGTGTCAGGAACGAAGTCGATGACGGGTCACTTGCTGGGTGCTGCCGGCGGGGTGGAGTTGATCGCTTCGATTTACGCGATGCGGGAAGGGGTGGTGCCTCCGACCATCAACGTCGATAATCTTGATCCGGAAGTGGATGTGGACATTTGCGCGAATGAGGCGCGTCCGGCGAAGATTGATGCGGCGCTGAGCAATTCGTTTGGTTTTGGCGGGCACAATGCGGCGCTTTTGGTGAAGAAATTTGTGGATTAGAGTCTTGAATCACTGAGGGGAAATCGAGGATGGCGCGCGACATTGTTTATTTTGATCTGGAGACGCGGCGGACGGCTGCGGATGTCGGGGGCTGGGGGAAGAAGCATGAGATGGGGATCTCAGTGGCGGTGACTTACAGCAGTCGGGCGCAGGATTACTGCATTTACACGGAGGAGGAAACGGGGGACTTGATCAAGCAGTTGGTGAGGGCGGATTTGGTGGTGGGTTACAACCATGTGGGATTCGACTATGAGGTGATGCTGGGGCACACGGTGTTTGATTTTCGAGATCAGCTCAACAGCCTGGATTTACTGATTGATTTGGAAAAGAAGTTGGGGCATCGGCTGAAGTTGGAAGCAGTGGCAGCGGCGTCATTGGGGACGGGGAAGAGTGCGGATGGTTTGCAGGCGATCCGATGGTGGCAGAAGGGGATGATTGCCGAGATTGCGGAGTATTGTTGTTACGATGTGAAGGTGACCCGTGAGGTGCATGAGTATGGAGCGAAACATGGGTTTGTGAAGTATCACGATCGGAACGGGCGGGAGCAGAAGGTTGAGGTGGAGTGGAGTGTGGATTGAGTGAGCGAGGTCGAACAAAAAGTGAATCCTGTGCTGGCGTGGGCGGAGATTTTGGTCATGGTTCGGCGCTATGACGAGACTCATTCAGCGCGCATTTAGGGGAGATCTTCTTCGGACTGTTCCGATGATCGGAATGGTTATTTCAAGCGGGCTGATGAGCAGTTGCAGCACGGGCAAGGCGCCGAAGGCGGAAGTGATTCAGACGGCGGTTCCGGCACGTGCGTTTTGGCATGGGGATGGGGTTTCCGGGCCGGCGAAGATCGTGATTGATTTGAGCGAGCAGCGGTTGCGGTATTACAAGGGGGGAGAGTTGGTGGGAGTGTCGCCGATTTCATCCGGGACGCCGAGTCATCCGACGCCGACGGGATCATTCCGCATCACGGAGAAGGACATTGCGCACCGGTCCTCGTGTTACGGGGAGTATGTGGACGGGAACGGGAATGTGGTGAACGGGGACGTGGACTGTCGGGTGGATAAGAAGCCGCCAGGGTGCCATTACGTGGGAGCGAGCATGCGCTATTTCATGAGGGTCAAGGGAGGTGTTGGGATGCATGAGGGTTATCTGCCGGGGTTTCCGGCATCGCACGGGTGCATTCGGCTGCCAACGCAGATGGCGGCGATTTTTTATGGGGCGACGCCAACGGGGACGCCGGTGCAGATCACGGGCAGTGCTTCGAACGCGACGGCGGAGCGGCCAATTGCGATTGGCGAGGTGGTGACGGAGGACAAGGTGATTGCGGAGGTGAAGCCTGCAACGACGGTGACGAAGGAAGAGAGAAAAACTTCGAAGGCGTTGAAAAAGAATTCGAAAAAGGCTCCGGAGCCGAAGCCTTTGCGGGGTCAGACGCAGTATTTGGAGGGGGCTTGAGTTAGTCTGGAAAACAGTAAACGAAGGCCTCGGTTCGTTGCCATGATTGGGCTGCGAAAGGTTGGCGGTGCCTGTGGTGCTTCGGCTCTTTATGTTTTTGCCGAGCTTGATGGCTTGAATGTAGGGCGGGCAAGCAAGATGCTTGCCCCACCTTGAGGGTCACGGCGTGATTAGAGTGGACTAACCTCCGAGGCGTGGGGGTTTGTTCTTTTTGTCTTTGGGGGCTTCGTCGCTTTTGTTGCCCATGGGGTTGAAGAAGGGATTTTTGGGTGGGGGACCGGCTTTGGGTTTGCGCTCGACCTTTTGGAGTTTGGGCTCAGGCATGTAGAGCTTCATGATGTAGGTCTGGAAGATGGAGAAGATGTTTTGAGTGGTCCAGTAGAGGGCGAGGGCGGAGGCGAAGCTGTAGCAGAAGAAGAGGAACATGAAGGGCATCAACATGAAGATGCGCTGCTGCATTTTGTCGGCCGTTGCGGGCTGGGGGGTGACCTTCATTTGAAGGAACATGGTGATGCCCATGATGATGGGGAGGGGGTTGACGTCGAAGCCGGCCCACTGGGTGATGGTGTCGGGCATGGAGAGGTCGGTGACCCAGAGGAAGTCCTGGCCGCGGAGTTCGGCGGCGTTTTGGAGGACGCGGAAGAAGCCGAAGAAGATGGGGATTTGCAGGAACATGGGGAGGCAACCGCCGAGGGGGTTGACGCCGTAGTCGCGGTAGAGCTTCATCATTTCCTGCTGCTGTTTGGCAGGATCGTCTTTGTATTTTTCCTGAAGCTCTTTCATGAGCGGGGCGACGAGGCCCATGCGCTTCATGGCGTATTGTGATTTGGCTTGGAGGGGCCAGATGACGATGCGGATGAGCAGGGTCATGAGGATGATGGCGACGCCCCAGTTCCCGGACAGGCCGTGGAACCAGTTCATGATGTTGGTGAGGAGTTTGCTGATGGGGGTGAACCAGCCGTAGAACATGACGAAGGAGCGCTGGCCTTCGATGGCTTTGAGGCGCTGGTATTCTTTGGGGCCGAGGAAGATTTCGTATTTCTTGGTGACGTTGGCGCCTGGGGCTAGGTCGATGGGAGGGAGCGAGATGGCGGCTTCGACAGCGAAGTCGGAGGCGGAGGCTTTGAGGGTGGAGAATTTGTCCTTGCTGTGATCGATGAGGAAGCGTGAGGCCCAGAGTTTGCCGGGTTCGTCGGGAGTGGCGGCGTGGGAGACGATGGTGGCGAAGAAGCGGCTCATGACGCCACCGAAGCGGAGGCGGGTGTAGCTTTCGCGAAACTCGGTCTTCTCTTCACTGAACCAGCCGCCGGCGAAGGCGTTGGAGTCTTTGGTGTCGGCATCGCCAGCGTTGTTCCAGAAGAAGCCAGGTTTGAGGAGTTCGTCCGGGCTGAGGGAGGCGGCGGTGCCGGTGTAGAGGTAGAGTTCGCTGCTTTGGAAGGGGTTGGTGCCGCTGTTGGAGAGGGTGATTTCGAGGTTGAGGAGGTGGGGGTC
>JARXAL010000046.1 GCA_029865835.1 Verrucomicrobiaceae bacterium | reverse complement strand
CCTTGAGGTGATCGACTGGAACGCTTGCGAGCGGCGCTTGGTCGAGCGCGTGACTTAGCGGAGCCAACAAGAGCGTGGCGAGGGTGAGACTGTGTTTTATCATTGAATTCACTTAGTGCTTGGCGTTGGGCGTTGGTTTTTCCTCATTCAGCAGCTCGGGGAGTGATGCTTTCTTCTTCGCTTTGGGTCCGCCCGCGCTGCCTTGCTCAGGCGCATCGTAATGGGGAGAGGGCGTATGCTCGGCGGTCATGATGGCTTCGATCTTTTGAACAATGTCCGGGTGAGCAGCGGCGATGTTTTCTGCTTCGGCAGGGTCGGCTTTAAGGTCGTAGAGTTCGAGCGGGGCTTTGGTGCCGAGCCGGTAGCCTTTCCAATCGCCCATGCGCACGGCCTGCTGGAAGAAGGGCTCATAGATTTCAAAATAGAGCGATTCACGCGGCTCTTGCTGACCTTTCCCGAGCAAGGCCGGCGCGATGGAGTGACCATCGATGCCCTTCGGCGCGGGAACTCCGCAGAGGTCTGCTGCTGTCGGTAAAAAATCCATGAACGAGGTGAGTGCGTCGCTGGTCGTGCCGGGCTGAATGTTGCCCGGCCAGCGTGCGATGAATGGCGTGCGCATGCCGCCTTCGTAAAGCAGCCGCTTGTAGCCGCGCAGGCCTCCGGTGCTGCCGAGCGGCTCAATGAACTCAGGGTTGGCACCGTTGTCGGAACTGAAGATCACCAGCGTCTTGTCATCAATGCCGAGATCTTTTAGTTTCTGCAACACGCGACCGACATCCCGGTCAACGAGAGCGACCATCGCGGCGTAGTTCCTGATGTCCTCCGGCCATTGTTTCTCACCAAAGACTGGGTTCTCTGGGATGACGAAATCGCCGTGTGGTGGGGTCCATGCGGCATAACAAAAGAAGGGGCGGTCCTTGTTTTGCTCGATGAACTTCAGCGTCTCATTGGCGATGCGGGTGTGAGAATAGTCTTCCCACGTTTCCTTGCCGGATAATTGGTAAAGCACATCGGCACTGTTTCGAACCAGATGGTCGGTGTAGTAGTCGTGCGCGTGTTTCTGGTCGTAGTAGCCGAAGAACACATCAAAGCCCTGCTTCTCGGCCACCCCGGTCGAGCCTGGATTGCCCAGTCCCCATTTGCCGAAGCCACCCGTGGCGTAACCGGCTTCGTGCAGCAAACGCGCCACCGTCATTTGATCGGGTGGAAGGGAAAGCAGGCCGATTTTGCTCTGATTGGCGCGGCGCAACGCGTGCCCCGTGTGCTGACCAGTCATCAGCACGCAACGCGAAGGCGCACACACCGCGCTGCCGCTGTAGGCTCGGGTGAACTTCATGCCCTCGCTGGCGAGGCGGTCAATGTTCGGCGTAGTGCCATACTTGCAGCCGTATGCCGAGAAGTCCCCAATGCCCGCATCATCGGCCAGAATGAAGATGATGTTGGGTTTGCCAGCAGCGTGCAGCAAGGCCAGCGGAGCGAGCAGTAGACCGGCGAGGAGTAAAAAGAGGATTTTCATGGTTGGTTTAGTTCCCATTCGCTGTCGTTGAAGCAAAGACCTTCACATCATCCACCCATGCCTGTCGGCCCACTGAGAGGCGAATCAGCCGCTTGGTTGGATGTGCAACGCCTTCGGAGGTGACCGATGCCACGGGGCTTCCATCGATGGACACGCTGACGGTGTCGCCAGCGATCTTGATCAGCAGTCTATGCCATTTACCCGTCTCCAAGGTGCCGGGGAATGTCTTCTTTTGCGCCGCAATGAACGCCAACTGCTCAGGTGTCAGTGTTTTTGCTTTCCGCGCCTCATAAAACTTCAAGTTCATGACGCCCGTCTTCTTATCGTCTACGACCACTTGTTTGGTGCCGACATCAATTTTGAACAGGTGGCCTGAGTGAACTTCTTTGCACTGAGGGTCCGCTATATCAACGCCGAGGACATCCTGCGCATCCTCCAGCATGAATCGCATCTCGACCGTGCCATCGCGAAACTCGGCATCGTGTCCGACGCCCACCGCATGATCCGCGTCGGCATGCATCGCAATGTGCATGGCCCCGTCCTTCAGGTCCACCTGCTTGTGGCCACTTGCGCGGGTCTTGCTGTTCGTGGACCAGTCATGGCCGATTTCCTCCGTAGTTTCCTGCGACTCGTTGCGGTCAAACTTGTCTTCAAATATGAGCTTCTCGGCATAAGCCGATGGCAGGACGGCGAGTGTGAGTACTAAGACGAGGCTTTTCATAAGTGAACGAGGTTTCCGATGGGAAGAATGCGCTTTGAAACTATCTAATCACGCGATGCAGTTGCTTTCCTCGCGAGTCGAGGTGCTCGAGGACGAGTTCATCTCCGGCGGTGATTTGCAAGAAGCCGCCATTGGGTGTGGGCGAGGTGTATTCCTGCTTAATCAGCGCCTGTGGATCAGAGCCCTTCTTGTCACCCGGAGCGACGCCCATCCGAGAGTTTTCATCGTTCAACGCACCGCAGGCAAACTCCTCGATGCCCGATGGATGGATGCTGTGATACTGCCAATGACGGTCACCGCAGATGAGCTTGAGGTTATCGATCTTGTTTTCCTGCAGCCAGGCAAAGAAGGCATCGGCTTCATGTCGGAAGCCGCTGATGTCGGCGTGGTTATCGATCTTCTTTTTGTCGTCGGGGCCGACCATGGGCGTGGGCGAGATGATGATCTTCCATTTCGCATCGCTGGCCTTGAGTGTGGCTTTGAGCCATTCACGCTGCTTGGTGCCCCAGAGTGATTTTCCCGGGCCATCAGCCATTTCATTAGGCGAGCGATAGTCACGGCCTTCGGTGAGCCAAATTTGCAGGTTCTTGCCGACGCGATGGGTTCGGTAGCTGGGGCTTGGCACAGGCAACTGCTCGCGGAACATATCGATGCCGGTCTTTGGCAAAGGCAGCTCGCTGCTGGTGTTGTCGCCTTCGTTGTATCGAAAATCGTGATCGTCCTTTGACCAATAAGTCGGCACGTGACGGAAGAATTCAATCATGCGCGGAAAGCGAAACTGCTCATGCCAGCACTTGCGCAGTTGTGGCACCGTCTTGGCCACACGAAGCGGGTGGTCGTAATAGACAATGTCGCCCGTGCCGATGAAGAAGTCAGGTCGCAGCTTCAGCATGGTTTCAAAGGAGGGGAAGCCGAGTCGCTTATCTTCCGACGTAGCTGTCTCCGGCCCGCTGGCCTTGCCTTTCTTGCCGAGCATGAACTAGTTGTAGTTCATGCAACTGCCCACGATGAACTTCACCGGCGTGTCGGTCTCACCACTCGGCAAGGTCTTGAAGGAACACTCCGGACCTGGCTTGGCGCTTGCTTCCGAGCTGCCAAAGACCGGGCGGTAGTAGTAAGCCGTGTTCGGTTTCAGAGAGGTGAGTTCAGCGCGGAGAATGAAGTCACTGGCATCACTCGCAGCCTGAAACATCGTGCGCTGAGCATCACTGAAATCCACCTTTGAGCTCCATTCGAAACAAGCCACCCCGTTGGCACCTGGAAGGTCACCGTTGGCATCTAGTTCCGTGGCGCTCGTCAGCCGCGTCTGCAGGTAGGCGGTGGACTGGGTGACTTCACCACACATGGTGCCTTGGCCGAGATAGGGAGCTTGGGATTCTGCGGCGTGAAGGAGCTGACGTTGCCAAACCAAGAGTGGGAAGGCTTTGAGGATCTGGCGGCGGGCTGTCTTCATAGGTTGGGGAGATCTCGATAGCAGATCAGCGGGTCAAAAAGGGCTCACTGCACACCACCGCTTCAATCAGCGAGCGCAGGCCGTATTCTTTCATGGGCAAATCAGCGACGATCTTCTCCACCGTGGCCTCATCGAGAGCACCGATGCGGCGACCGCAGGCATAGGTGAGGAGGCGGTCGGTGAGCATGTGGGCGAAGAGGTCTTTGCGTTGCACGAGGATCTTTCTCAATCCGGCCACGTCTTCGAACTTCTCGCCGCTGGGCAGTTCGCCGCTCGAATCGATCTTGGTCTTTTCGATGCGTGGACGCCAGTCGCCGATGGCGTCGAAGTTCTCCAAGGCGAAGCCGAGCGGATCAATCTTCTGATGGCAACCGTAGCAGTTCGGTGATTCGCGATGCTTACTGAGCAGCTCACGCATGGACTTGGCTCCGCGTACATCGGGATCGATGGCGGGCACATCATCGGGCGGTGGTGGTGGAGGTGTACCGAGGATGTTTTCGAGCAGGAAAACGCCGCGTGTGACGGGTGAGGTATCGATGCCGTTGGCGGTGATCGTGAGCACGGAACCCATGCCGAGCAGGCCACCGCGTTTGTTGTTTTTGAAACTGACTTTGCGGAACTCGTGCGCTTTGGCGGGAGCGCCCAACTCGCCGAGTTCGTAGTGTGTGGCGAGCGGTTGATTGAGGAAGCTGTAATCGCTATCGAGGAAGTTCACGATGCTGGCATCACGCTCCATGAGGTCGCGCATGAACATCCGAGTCTCTTGCTTGAAGGCATCCTGGAAACCCTTCGAGTAGTATTCCTCGAACTCGCTCCGGTCTGGCGGCATGCCACCGAGGTTACGGAGATTCAGCCAGCTATCGAGAAAGCCTGCCACGAAGGCATCGGAACGTGAATCGTCAAGAAGGCGACGTGTCTGTGCGGTGAGCACGTCTGGCTTCGTGAGGTCTTGGCTCAGCAGTTCTGCATCCGGCATCGTGGACCAGAGGAAGTACGAAAGCCGTGAAGCCAGCGCTTGATTAGACAGCTTCTTGGAGTCCTGTTTCGTCTCCTGAGAAAGGTAGACAAAGCCTGGCGAGCAAAGCGCGGCCTTCAATGCTGCTTTGAAGCCATCCAGCGGCGTGTGCCCCGTGCTGATCCGTTTTTCAGCGATGGCCATGAGACGATCCATTTCGTCTTTTGAAGCCGGACGACGATAAGCACGCTCCGCAAAGGTCTGGAGCAGCTCTCGCATGTTTTTTGGTGAGAAGCCTTGTTTGCCCAAAACAGCCTGCTGAGGCGCGGGCGGCCATTGGTCATGGATCGGGCCGCGAATCTTGACTTCATCAATGCGGATGTGAGGGAACTTGCACACATGCAACGTGACCTGCTTGGCCTCAACGATTCCGAGCTTGCCTTCGTCGTCCTCGCTGATGAACTGCGGCCATAGATCCTTGTGGTAGTCAGCAATCTTGAACCAGGTTTTGCGGATGTCTTCAGGCCCATTCGGGAAGACGAATCGGGGCGTGTGCCCAGCATCAAGCCAGACCTTCATCGTGCGCCACTCGGATTCGCCGTCATTCAGAGCGAGCTCAGCCAGCATCGGCTGTTGCGGATGTGGAAGTTCGAGGGGACCGAGTTTGGAATCGCCCGGCACGATGCCGAATCGGAAAGGCTCGCGAATATCGGTGCCGAAGATTTCAGGATCATATGGATGCTGTCGGTTCATGGCCTTCACCAGCACCTGGATCTCATAAAAGCCGTCCGCAGGCACACCTTCCTCGAAGTCTTTGATGAAGCCGAAACCGGCGGTGTGCTTGTCTGAGTCCATGCACTCCATCACGAGCAGGTGACGGTTGTCGTATTCGTTTCGCTTTTTCTCGGACTTCGCTTTGGTTTTGAACTCTCCTTTGAAGTGCCACACCTGCTCCTTCGGCTGCTGCTGATGAGCGAAGACCTTTTCCACCACAGTATCGGCGGCATCAAGATACTGATCCAGCAAGTAACCGGAAGTCTGAAGCACATCGCCGAGGTTCTCCATGTGCTCTTCGGATTGATCGCGGGGGAACTTGGTGGTCGGATCAAAGGCGGCCATGTTCAGTGAGAACAAATCGCCGATGGTGTTGATGTATTCGTGACGGTTCAATCGACGCAAAACGGCGCTGCCACCCGTGCTGGCGAGCGTTTCGCGGCCTGCTGTGAGAGCTTGCGTGAGTTGTTCGATGATGGCCTTTTGCTCATCGGCCGAGGGCTGCTTCGATTTCTCCGGCGGCATTTCACCGAGGTTGATTTGATCTAGGATGTCTTTGAGGTCGATCAGCGTGTCCACCTTGGCGACAGGCAGCGCGAGCGTGTCAAAACGGCGATCACCTTTTTGTTTCTCAGAGCCGTGGCAGTCGTTGCAGTAGGTGGAGAGGAACTCAGCAGGGCCGGCAAAAAGATGGGCAGTGAGGAGAAGTGAGAACAGCTGTCCCCATTTGTGTGTTTTTCGAAGGAGCATGGCGGAGAGAGAATGGGACCAATAGGTCCTATGAGTCATATGGGTCCTATGCTGATAGGCCTGGGAGCGTGCCCGTGCTGGTTCCAAAAGCATCCACCTCCGCACCAAAACGCTGCAGCATCGACAGATAGAGATTACACAAAGGCTGCTTGCCCATGCCGTTCGCTGGATAGGCCTTGTGCTCACCATGTTTGATGCCACCTCCAGCCAGGATGATTGGGAGGTTGGTGTTCTGGTGAGAGTTCGCATTGCCCATGCCACTGCCGAAGAGGACCATGGAATGATCCAACAGAGTGCCGCCACCGTCTTGAATGGACTTGAGCTTCTCCAAGAACCTGGCGAACTGCTCCACCTGATAGCGCTCCATTTTGATGAGGCCTTTGATGGCGTCCTCGCGCTGACCGTGATGGGAGAGACCGTGGTAGCCACCGTTCAAGCCGAAGGCTGCCGCTTCAAAATCACCGCCGATCTCCAGCGTGGCGATGCGTGTGGAATCCGTCTGCAAAGCGAGGGCGATGAGGTCATACATCACGGGCAGATCGGAGACGAAATCCTTGTTGTTTGGCTCGTCGATCTTCGCCTCCGGCTTCGGCAGATGCGCCCACTTGCGGCGCAGTTCGATCTGCTTTTCCACATCGCGGACCGAGGTGAAATACTCGTCGAGCTTTTCTTTGTCGCGCTGCACGAGCTGACGCTGGAGAGACTTCGCGTCGCCCTGCACGGCGTCGAGGATGGAGCCTTTCATATCCAATCGATCCAACGAGGCGGCGATGTCGGCAGCGCCATCGGAGACGAAGAGTTTCCGAAACAACTCACGGGGCGTGGAGATGGGTGGAACGCGAGTGCCGCTGCGAGTCCAAGACATCAGACAGCCACCGTGGATACCGCTTTCCGAACCCAGCGCAAGCGTGGGAAAGCGAGTGGCTCCGCCCAGGGTCTCGGCAGCTCGTTGATCAAGCGTGATATTGCCCTCCGGCATGCCTTTCGCCTCAGCAGTGCGCACGCCGCTGAGGAAGGAGCTCATGGCAAAGTGACCCCCCTTCACTCCATGATCGAGGCCGGAATAAAGCGTGAAGTCTTTTTGATGCGGCTTCAGCGCCTGCACTGAATCCGGCAGTTCGTAATCCGCGCCTGCTTTTGTGGGGAAGAACGCAGGCGGATAAAAGCCGAGGAGATTGCCAATGCAGACCATGCGCATCGGTGACGATGCCGCAGCGGCTTTGGCAGAAACACGGCCTGTGAGCGACTCCAGGAATGGCAGAGCCATGCTGATGCCGGTGGAGCGGAGGAAGAAGCGGCGATTGAATGTAGAGTTCATCGATTTGAATCAGGGAAGCGGGGTTTCCGAAGAGAGCAGTGAGACCTGCACTTCATCTAGGTAATGCACAGAGGCGGGCTGGGGTCCATCCTCAGGTGGGACTGCACCGAAAATGAGCACCAAGGTCTTTGAGCCTGGTGGCAGGCGCAGGGTCATCGAGAAGGTTTGCCAACCAGCAGAGCCGGGCGCGGTGTCAAAACGCTGCGACTCGGAGACGACGCCATCGCTTTCCACCTTGGACCAAAAGTTCTTCGTGGCCTTTGCGGGTGCTTCATCAAGGGCGATGGCACGAATCAGGTATCGCGAGCTAGTGCCGCTATTCGCGGCGCAAAACGAAGCCGACACTTCCGCCTCGGCATTGTCCGTCATGGCAGAGGCAGAAAGCGAACGCAGGTCAAGCACCTGATAGGCACGAGAAGTATGGTTTTTCACACGCTTCTCACGCGGAATCGGCTCCAGGCGCAGCATGTGCAGTCCTGTCAAAGGCGTCACTTTTCCGTCTGCCGAAACAACCTTGGCGTGATCTATGCCCCATTGCCCTTCTTGAGACGGAAGGCCATCGTTCAGTATCTGCTTCGCATCTTCCAATCCGGCATCGAATACACTCAGCGGCATCTTCTTCACCGCCGTACGCTGCGCCACAAACCCAAACACCACCGAGGTGCAAAGCATGCCAAACACAATACCCGCAGCTGCTGCGGTGAGGGGACGCCAGGTGATCCAGCGCGGCCGCTGAGGAGGCGCAGTGGGCAAGGGAAGTGGTGCCGCTTTCGCTACGGCGCTAAGTGCCACGTCGAGATTCATGTAGCGCACATAGGCTTCGCGGAAGTCAGTATCTTCGCGCAGGCCGGCCTCGAGTCGGGCGAGTTCTTCTGATGAGGCGTTTCCATCGCGGCTCCGGCGGATGATTTCAAAGCGTGGATCTTTTGTGTTCATGTCAGTTCTTCGGTAGCGAGCACACGACGTGTGCAGTCCATGAGTGTTAAGCGAATGCGGTGCAGGGTTTTGTAGAGAGCCATCGCGGTGCGGCCCAGTTGTGCGGCAAGGTGATCGATCTTCACGCCGGGAGCATACGCTGTCTGCACGAGTTGCCGCTGATCTTCGGGGAGTTTTTGCAGGCAGGTATCAAGAGCGTGGCGTTCCGCCTCGAGCGAGTCTGAGTGCTCCAACACCGTCTGCGAGAGCAGTTCAAAGACCTCGTCGCCGAAAGTGTGTCGATCCCGTGCACGATCTCGTCGAAACGCTAGAGCCTCCATGCGTGCCACGCCAAAAGCCCAGCGGCAAAAGGCCTCACCGTCCATACTGGCATCAAACTTCCGCCAGAGCACCACCGCCACCTCTTGCATCACCTCCCGCTCCTCGTCATGAGTGAACAACAAGGACCGAACAAATACACGCAAGGACTCCTCCAGGCCCATGAAGAGGCGGAGAAAATGGTCATGCTGCTCGCGATCAAATTCCGTCATTCAACAATGATGCTCCACCAAGTGGCTGACTTTGCCGGAATATCTTCGCCTTTTTGCTGTAGTTCCATCGATTGCCGCGCATCGGCGCTGAAAATGCGATGGCAGACTCATTGGATGTGACAAATGGTCCGCTGGTAGCCTACAAGCCCTGCTTCCCCGACTCGTCTGGTGCCACGAAACTCGCCTCACCCCACGAGTCGCTTTTAGCGATGGTCACGGTCCCTATCGCAGAGTCGGCGTCGGCGTATTGCCACCATTTGCAAACGGGCAACGAAATCGTTTTGTGCGGCAGGATTGGGAAAAGAATCTGCCAGTCTTGTCTATGGGCGCTAGCGCTCTTCAAAACCCGTGTGCCGATGAAGGGTCATCGCACCGATGAAGAATCAGGTGATACCCATCGAACCTGCCATTTCAACCCACGCTAGATAACCTACGGAACAGCCGTTTGTTCTATTCCCGCTCACGAATGATCCCCCTGTTTGTTGCCATCGCCGTCCTCCTGCTTGTCTCGCTTGCCGAGTGGTTGCATGCGCGGCGCATCCGGGTGGCGGCGCGGCTGGCCTTTGGGCCGAGAGCGAGTGGTCTGCCATGGACACGTGCGGTGCCGTGGCTGCGAGTAGCGAGCCTGACCGCGTTTGCGTGGGGTGTGACGACGTTGCTGATGCTCAAACTCGAAGCGCCAGATGATGCGACGGCCAAGGAGCGCCAGGATGCGGAGGCGACGCGGTTGGTGTTTGTCGCGGATCTTTCGCCGAGCATGTTTTTGCAGGACTCAGGGCCGGATGGCGCGCTGACGCGTCACGCGCGGATGCGTGAGGTGGTGGAGGGCATTCTCCAGCGCGTGAGCGGGAATCTGCGCTTTGGCGTGATCGGGTTTTACACGGACTCGTTGCCCGTGGTGATGGAGGCGCGTGATCCTGAACTCGTGCGCAATGTGTTCAACGGGCTGCCACTCACCTATGCGATGCCGGTCGGTCAGACGGATCTCGGCACGGCGGTCAATCGCATGTTGGAAATCGTGGCTAACTTCCCCAAGGGCAGCACGCGCATGATCATCCTCACCGACGGCGACTCCGTTCCGCTCGCGCCGATCAATCCGCGCCCGGCTTCGGTGCGGGAGTTGCTGGTACTTGGCGTTGGCAATCCGCGCAAAGGAAGCTACATCGACGGCCATCAATCGCGTCAGGAAGCCGACACGCTGCAAGGGGTGGCGACCTCGTTACTTGGCGTTTATCATGACGTGAATGAGAAGCATCTCGCCACAGAAGCGCTGGGCGATCTCGTCGTGCCGCTGGCGCTGCCGCATCAGGGGCTCACACTCACGCAATGGGCGGTGCTGGCGATGGTGCTGGGCGCGTTCATCTATGCGTTCATTCCCGTCGCGCTGGAGTTCTTTGGCTCGGACTGGACGGTGCGCAGCGTCAGGAAGGAGGCGGCATTGGCACGATGAGGAAGTTTTTCACCCTGCTCTGGCTGCTGTGTCCGGTGGCGGCGCTTTATTACCACTTCAATGAAGGTCAAAACGAGCTGGCTCTCATCACGGCGCGCAAGCACGTCGAGCAGATCCGCGAGCTGGAGCGCGTGAGGGAGCCGGACTGGGCGGTCATCATCGAGGAGTATGACAAGCTCAGCGCTGAGCTGCCGAAGACCGAAGCCCCGCTCGCGCGTCATCAGATTCGTCTGGCGAAATCGAAGGCGCAGTTGGAGCTACTCGATGTCGCGGGCAGCATCGAAGAACTGACCAATCTCTTGCGTGAGACTGCGCAGACGCACGGCGAAGATGCGAAGATCACCCGGGCCGTGCGCGAGATGCTCGGCAAGGTGCACTATTACGCGACCTATCTTTTGAAGACCAACGGTGCCGCCGAGGAAGAATGGCGGCCCTTCGCCGAGCGCACGCGGCAGATCTTCCGCTTCCTCGCGGAGCATCAGGAGCCTGGTGCGCTGGAGAAGTATGAAGACCGTGTCGCGGCAGAGTTTGCGAAGACGATTGAGAAATGAAGACAATGAACAGGCTAACAAACAACTCACTCGCTGTTGCCTTGCTGCTCGTAGCAGGCATCGCCATGGCGCAGGAAAAACCTGCTGCTGATGCGATCAATGGCGTCAAAGGTGTGAAGCAGGAAGCCGTGCAGAGCATCAAGAAGATCGCGCCGCCAACCGTCGTGCCTGTAACACCGCCGCCACCGTCGGGCGTGACGCAAGCCGTCCCGCCTCCGCCGCCCACAGGTGTCACGCAGCCGGCTCCACCGCCTCCCGCTATGCAAGGCGTCAACAAAGTCGATGGCATCCAGGCCACGCCGCCAAACACAGTGAAAGGCGTTCCGCCACCGCCCGCTGCTGCCATCAGCACCATCCGTGCGGTGCAGGGCGTGCAGGGCATCATCGCGCCGAAGCAGATGAATCTCGAAGCCGCGCTGCTCATCAAAGAAGACGCCAAAGGCACTCCCGCAGGCGGCGGTGCGGAAGGCGGCAAAGGCAAAGCCGCCGCCGCTGCGCTCCTGAACGGCCCCAAAGGACTCACGCCCGCCCCACCGCTTCCGAACGCGGACGGACGCGGCGCGCTGCAAGAGTTTGAGAAGCTCGACAAGCCAGGATCCTAATTTTACTCCATGAACCCACTTCATCTCTACGCCGCACTCGCGCTCGTCATCTTCACGGCCACGCAAGCCCAACAACCGGCTGTTCCCGCGCCTGCTCCACCACCCGTAGCGCCCCCCGGGCCTGACCCGAAGCTCATCAAGGAATACGAGTCGATCATGAACCAAAAGTTCACGCGCGATCCAGGCGAACTGCTGCGCCATCTCGAACGCGTCGGCACCACTGATCCCGCGACCTTGCCCGCGAACGACCGCTTCCTCATGCGCTTCGTCACGGGTGATTGGGCCAAGATTGGCGAGGAGCTGAAGCAAATGCCGCCGGACCTCGCGGTGAAGATTTACAACAAGATGCTCGCCGACCTCACCGAGAATCGGAAGCCCGTGGTGCGACTCGATGACATCGTCGGACTCTCCGAAGCCGCGCCCGCCGAACTCAACAACGACAATGTGCGCAGGCTCGGCCAGCTCCTCGGCATCGCCGTGCCGGTGAACGAGAGCTTCTGGCTCTTGGATCGCTTTCAAAAAGGCACAGGCAAGTTTGGCGGTGCCGATCCTGCGAAGCGACTGCTCGCGGCGCGTGTGCTCATCGCGGGCAACTTCCGCGACCTCGCACGCACCTATTTGCCAGGGAACGATCAGATCGCGCAGATCGCCGATGAAGGCGTGCGCAATGAACTCATGGCCTTCGTCGCCACCCAGGAGCAGCGCGAGAACACTCAACGCAGCGAGGTGCAGCGCATCTGGGATGAAAACATCCGCGAGCTCCTGGCACCATCGACTGACAAAAACAGAAACTCGGAAAAGCAGAAAGCCATCAGCAACATCTCGAAGATCATCACGCAAGTGCCGCTCAGCACGCTCGCACCCGTCTTCACCGAACTCGTCAAATCAAACCCAGAAACCGCGATGAAACTGCTCACCGCGCTCGAACGCAAAGTGCAGAACGATCGCAATGGCGATGTGCTGACCCGCACGTCCAACATCGCCGTGCAGGCCAGTGTCGCGGCGTTGCTCTGCGATCTCGTGAAGCCCGGCGAGCAGCCTTGGACTCAAGTCATCGAGCTGATGGCTGATGTTTGGGCCAGCGAAGCGGAGAACACCTTCACGCAAAAATCCGCCACGAGTAACCAGCAGAAATTCATCCTGCCCGAAGACCTCATGCCGCACGCGCCGACAGGCAAATGGGCCGCCGCGCTCAATGCGGGCGCGCGAGATCGCATGGACGTCGCCATGTCGCGGCTCATCCTCACGGGCGCGAACTTTGATCAAGCTGCGGAGCGCATCGTCGAGATCGGCAAACGCAGCGCACGCGCCGGAGCCGCGCTGGCGGAGGACTTCCTCGGCGTGTGGGCAAAGACGCACAACCCGCAGATTCCCGAGCCACTGCGCCGCAAGTTCAACCTGCCCGATGACGCGCGCATCCCCGTCACGCCGATCATGATGGAGAAGAACATCGAGAGTCTCTCGCGCATGATGGCGCTGTTTCGTCAGGCCGGCATCGCACCAGCGGATTACAGCAAAGTCGTCGATGCTTTCGATCTCGCCTATAGCAGCGCGGAGACGTATCGCACCACGCACATCGAGAAAGTCTTCGGCCCGATGGACAAGATGGATGAGCCTTTGTTCTTCCTCATCCTCTCGCGCATGAGCAAGAATCTCGGCGAACGCTGGCGCAAGATGGACGTTCAAACGGCAGGCATGACGCAGCGCGATGAAACGCAGACGCTCGACCTCGTGCGCGAAGGCTACGGCACCGCATTGAAGCTCATCGACGGCTGGATCGCAGGCCATGGCGACAGCACGCGCGCGCTCACACTCGCAGGCACGCTGCTCGTCGAGTGGGGCGACTTCGAATACTTCCAGGAACTCGTCGCCAGCGACAGCAAGATGCGCATGACCGGCTACAAAGAGAAGAACCTGCAAGCGCAGGAATACTTCAATCGAGGAGCCGTCGCTTATGGCACTCAGGTCGCTCAAATCGCTCCCGGCGACTACAACGTCGCGGCCTACCTCGGCTGGTTCAATGGCCTGCTCGGCATCAGCTCAAACGGTCAGATCAATCTCAGCAAAGCCATGAACCGCGCCGCTTTGACGCGCATCCGCGAGCACCTCGTCGCCCTGCCGGGCAAGGCATCGAAGGCGCACATCAGCATGTTTGCCAAGATCGTGAACGACCGTCTCGCCGATGAAAAAGACCCGCTGCACGAGGATTTGAAATACCGCTATCTCGCCAGCTCGCTCGTCATCACCAAGGATGATCCCTTCACGCTCGGCGCGCAAAAACAGGTCGCTTATCTTGATGAGCTGCTCAGTGAAGTGCGGCTGCAAACTCGCGTCGATGGCCCGAACACTGTCGGTCGCGATCAAGACTTCGGCATAATCGTCAGCATCGTCCACACCGAGGCCATGGGCCGCGCAGCTCACTTCGGCCAATACCTCACGAACGACGCCAACGCCGGCCTCGTGAAGCAGCAGAGGAAGCCATCCCCGCTCGTGAAGAAGATGCGCGCTGCGCAAGGCCCGCGCGATGAACTCGAACTCAACATCACCGAAGCGCTCGCGCCCTTCTTCGACATCCATAGCTTCACCTTCGCCACGCCTGAAGTGAAACCGCGACCCACCGCGCAGGCTGGCTGGGATGAAACGATCCTCGCCTACCTGCATGTCCGCGCGAAGGACGCCAGCGTTGACAAAATTCCGCCTGTGCAACTCGAACTGAAGTTCGTCGATCTCAGCGGCCCCATCACCATCCCCGCCGAGTCCGCCGAGACCGCCATCAAAGTCGCCACGGATAAGATCGAACCGCGTCCCGCGAACAACATCGAGATCACGCAAACGCTCGACAATCGCCAGCTCAACATCAACGGCGGCCTCACCCTCGAAGTGAAAGCCACCGCCAGCGGCCTCGTGCCCGACATCGAGCAACTGCTCGATTTGAAGTCCGCCAACACCGTCGCAATAAAGAACATCAACGCGCACGAAGGCCTGCAAATCACCGAACTCAACACCTGGGCCGATCAAGTCGCCCCACGCTCCGAGCGCATCTGGACGATCTCCTTGGATGGCGACCAAGTTCGCGCCTCCGAGGCGCCGATCACCTTCCACTTCCCTCAACCCAAGGCGAAGGACGCCATCGTCACTTACAGCAGCTACACCGACATGAACCTCACGACGCTGAAGGAGCCCGCCGTGCAAATCGGGCGCGAAATGACCGCCCAGGAAGTCGCCATTGTCGCATCCAAGAGTCCATACCTCTGGCCCGCGATCATCGGCGGTGCCGGGTTGCTGTTTGCCTCGCTCCTCTGGCTCGTCCTGCGCGGCAAGGGCAAAACCGAGCGCCCCATACGCGCCCGCGATGTCTTCACCATGCCCAAGGAAGTCGATGGCTTCGCCGTCGTCGCCCTGCTGCGTCGCCTGTGCTCCAGTCCGCTCGTGAAACTGAAGGACACGCAACAGAGTGAACTTCAATCCGACCTCAAACGTGTGGAAGCCGCCTGCTTCGGCGCCAGTGCAGGCGCTTTGTCCGAAACTGATTTGCGCGCCATCGCATCGAAGTGGCTCCGCAGCGCTACTTAAGAACAACCTTTTCCCAACCACTTCATGTCCACTACCACCACCAATCCTCAGAGTCCGCAGCAGTTCGTCGCCGGAGTTCGCGAACGCGTCGCGAAGATCGTCGTCGGCCAGGATGTCGTCGTGGAGCGCGTGATGATCGCGCTGCTCACGGGCGGGCATTTGCTGCTGCAAGGCCTGCCAGGCCTCGCGAAGACGCTGCTCGTCAATACCATCGCCAAGGCCATCAACCTCGACTTCAAACGCATTCAGTTCACCATCGACATGCTGCCGTCCGACATCATCGGATCGGAGATCATCGAGCAAAAGAGTGGCGAGTTCCGCATCCATCGGGGGCCGGTGTTCACGAACCTGCTGCTCGCGGATGAAATCAACCGCGCGGCCCCGAAGGTGCAGGGCGCGATGCTCGAAGCGATGCAAGAACGCAAGGTGACCATCGGCGGCCAGAACCTCAAACTGCCCACGCCCTTCCTCGTCATCGCCACGCAAAACCCCGTGGAGCAATCCGGCACCTTCGACCTCCCCGAAGCGCAGCTTGACCGCTTCATGCTGCTGCATCGCCTGGGCTACCCGACGCGCGATGAAGAACAACTGATCCTGCAACGCCAGCTTGGCATGGGTCTGCGAAAAGAGGATGGCGGTGCGGTTCCGCGCTCCGCCTTCGACATGATCGAAGACAGTCCCGGTGCCTCGGTCGCCGATCTCGTCACCTCCATGGAAGCGGTGCAGGCCGTGCATGTCAGCGAAGTCTTCGTGAAGCATTGCGTCGAACTCGTGCGCCGCACGCGCGACAATCCGCTGCTCGACTTCGGTTGCAGCCCGCGCGCCGGACTCGCGCTCATCAACTCCGCCCGCGCCCGGGCCATCATGCATGACCGCGATTACGTCACGCCCGAGGATCTGTTCGATCTCGCCGAAGACGTCATCCTGCACCGCATCCGCGTCAGCTACGAAGCCTCCGCCGCAGGCCACACGGGCAAGCAAGTGCTTGAAGGCATCCTCGCTGGCATGGGCTGATTTACCTCGTCATGAAAGGCCAAGTACAACTCAATCCAGATCCCGTCGATGCGCGGCACTTTGAGGTTACGGTCAAGCAACTGGCCAACAGCCTCAACTTCGGGCAGGAGGAATCCGTGTTCCACGGCGGCGGACTGGAGTATGCGCAGTCGCGGCTCTATGTGGCAGGCGATCCGGTGAAGTTCATCGATTGGAAAGTCTCCGCGCGTGTCGGCAAGCTCTTCATCAAGGAGTATCAGGAGCCGAAGCAAATCCCGCTCTTCCTGCTGCTCGATACTTCGGCGTCGATGTGCATCACCTCGCAAACGCTGAGCAAGTATGCCTGGGCCGTGCGCATCGCCACGGGCATCGCGCTCGCTGCGCAGACGAGCATGACACCTGTGGGCTTGCTCGGATGCGGCGCGCGTGAGCTGCATGTGCGGCCTACGCTCTCGCGGAATCTCGTGATGGAATGGTCGCACAAATTGCGCCTGCACGACTTTCTCGAAGAAACTTCGCTCGCCAAACGCGCCCGCGAAGTTGCGCCTTCATTAAAGCGCCGCACCACCGTCATCGTGCTCAGCGATCTGCATGACCCGGATGCCTTCGCGGCGCTGCAAGTCATGTCGCAAGAGCATGATTGCCTCGTGCTGCATCTCCAAGATCCTGCCGAGCTGAATATCAAAGGCGCAGGCATCTTCCGTGGCAGTGAAGCTGAGTCTGGTAGCAGCTTCGTCGGTCATGGACGCCGTGCCTTCATCAAGAGCGAGGAGTGGAAAAGCGAACTCACACGCTTCGGTATCGATTACCTGCTTCTCCGCACCGACCAGCCCATCCTCGGTAAGCTGCGTCACTTTTTGAACCGTCGCGGCTTCGGAGGTAGCTCGGGCCGATGAAACGCAAGCACGCACTCTGGTTCGCGGCGTTCATCGCATGCGCCGTGGTCGTTTACATCGCCACTCGAACCAAGGACGACTCACTGCGCGTGCCGCTCGGCGTCGAGCAAGCCGCCATCGTCACTTACAGCGGCCCTTTGCTAGCCGTCGCGCCGTATAAGTGGGGCGTGGCCGTGAACGTGCGCATCGCTGAAGTCACCGAGAAGCCCGACCGCCGCATCTACGACCTTCGATACATCGTCAATCGCGCGGGCACGTTTGATCTCAAAGACTACCTCGACGCCGATGACGGCAGCACGCTGGAAGGGCTGCCCGCGTTCAAATTCGAAGGCGACCCGAAGCTCTCGAAGAACCTCGACACACGCATCCAGGAGACCGAGGAGATCCGCGTCGATGTGGGCGGTCGCTATTACGAGTCGATGGCCATGCTCACGCTGCTATGGATCGGCTGGCTGCTCCTGCTCATCTTTTGGAAACGCCCGAAGCCGCCCGTAGCGCCTGATGCAGGTCCGCCGCCGCCCACGCTCGCCGAGATGATGCGCAGCTTCCTCGCGCAACTCGAAGCGGGCACGCTCAACGCCGATGCGAAGGCCAAAATGGAAATGGTCATGCTGCAATGCTGGCGCAACGAACTCGCGCTCAATGCCGAGCCCATGCACACCTCGCTCGACCAGATCGCCAGCAACAGCAGCACCAGCGAAGCTTTGAAGAAACTCCAGCACTGGCTGCATCATCCCAGTTCGTCCGTGCCCAGCGCTGAGATTGCTGCCGTCATCAAGCCCTACACCTTGGAGGTCACATCGTGATCTTCCAGCATCCGCAACTGCTCGGCCTCCTCGCGCTGCCCGTCATCCTCGCCTTCTGGGAGTGGACGAGACGCGGACAACCCATCGCCATGCCCTTCGATCACGGCCATCAGGGGCGGGGTCGCATCTTGCAGTTCATGGTGCTGTGCGCAAACTGCCTACCCGCTGCGCTGCTTGCGATTGCCATCATTTTTTTCGCGCACCCGATGACCTACACGCCACCGGAAGTGGAGCGGAAGCTCAACAACGTGCAGTTCGTGCTCGATACCTCCGGGAGCATGGCCGAGGACCACGGTTCGCAGGCACAAGGCCGGCATCGTCGCTTCGACTCCGCAATGGATGCTATCGAGCAGTTCATCACCTATCGCCAGGGCGATGCCTTCGGGCTCACCATCTTCTCACGAACCTTTATTCATTGGCTGCCGCTCACCCTCGACACGCAGTCGATCCCACTTTCCAAGCGCTTCATCGAACCGAATAACCCCAAGCTCGATCCGCCTTCCATGGGACGTCACGGCCTGCCCGATGAATTTTGGGGTGGAACCTTTATCGGCAAAGCCCTGCATGGCGCGGCCGATATGCTCGCCCAACGCCCCGAGGGTGATCGCATGATCATCCTCATGAGCGATGGCGAAAGCGATGACATCAAGCCGCCTCTCGACGCTGCCGTCATTGAGCACTTGCGGGCTGAGAAGATCACAGTCTTCAGCATCATGCTCACGGGCGATAAGATCTCTGAACCGCTCATTAACATCACCCGTGCCACTGGCGGCGAAGTCTTCAACGCCGTCACGCCCGAGGCATTGGCGAGCGTCTTCAAGAGCATCGACGAGATGAAAAAGGTCGTTGTACTGGAGAAGCGCCCACGCGTCATCGACTTCTACGATCCGCTGTTCATCCCCGCGCTTAGCTTGCTCGGTGTGAGCGTGCTGGCGTTGTTCGGACTTCGGTTCACCCCCTGGTAGGATCATGGGCTGGTGTTTTCTTCTGGGTCCAGCATTCCACAAAACTTTTTGAAATGCGGAACCATAGAGGGAGAACAATGCTTGACGTTTGAGCCCTTAACGGCGCCGAATACGAGCCAGTAAATCGGCTGTTTCCTGCGCAGTTAGCGCGGCCTCCAAACCTTCCGGCATCAAGGAAATCGAGAGCGTTTTTACGGTGCGAATCTTGGCTCTGGGCACAGGCACAACCCCTCCGCCTGGCAACCGAAGGCTGAGACCGCCGGGTGTGTCGGCCGAGATCAAACCTGCCAAAACACGGCCATCCGTCTGAGTTACTTCCGTGGTGACATGACGCTGCTCCACCGCTTTGTTGGGGTCAAAAATCGCTTCCAGGATCTGCTCCATGGGTTTAGCGGCTACGGTTTCCAGGTTTGGCCCCACCTCCGCACCGGCTCCACCCAATTGATGACAAGCCATGCAAGCTTTTTGATAGACTTTCTCGCCTCTGGTGGCCTCGCCCTGGAGCTTGGAGACTTCATCGACGTAGCGGTTTACCACCGCCACCCGGTCCGGGTTGTTGCGGGTGATCACGGGCAGTTTGGCTGCGGCGGCAGGGGGTGCCGACTTGGGAAACCAGGTGGCAAGCTCAGTCGGGGTCACGTTCTGGCTGCCCGCCGCCACCAGGGCAGCCCCACGCACGTGAGGATGAAAACTCTCCGC
Organism: Verrucomicrobiaceae bacterium; assembly: GCA_029865835.1. GTDB lineage: Bacteria > Verrucomicrobiota > Verrucomicrobiia > Verrucomicrobiales > Verrucomicrobiaceae > JAGRPD01. Next base: position 18,389 of record JARXAL010000046.1, on the reverse strand, counting down.
CAAGGCCAGCAGCGAGGGACGATGCTTTTCCTCCAGTAAGGCCGCCGTCCATGCCGCCTGGAGTCGCACTCCCTGCGTCATCGCTGCCTCCTGAGCAAGAGCCAGCAGCCAAGGTACAGCCGCAAGATCGCCGGACTCAAGCAGCCGTCGCTGAGCTGAATCCCGCTGCCACCGATGAGGCGAGCGCATGGCAATGGGCAGGTCTTTCAGTGCTCTTAGGCCATCTTGGCTTGCGGTGGGGCCTGCGATGCGAAAGATGCGCCCGCGGTCCTCCCCGGCACGCAACTCCACGCCTTTGACAATGTCCGCCGGGATCCACTCGGGATGCTCCAAAACGAGCCGATACATGTCCACGACATACAGAGCACCATCGGGTCCCTCCCGAACCAAAGTGGGTCGGAACCAATTGTCCGTGCCGGCAATAAACTCCGTCTTCGTATCGTCCGGATGACGGGTGCTGGTGAGCGGAAAACGGGAGTAGTCCAACACATCCCGGCGAATCAGATTGTTCGCCGGTTCACAGATCAACAGGCTATCGTATTTGCCATCCGACCAAGGCATGGGCGAACAGGCTGCCGTGAGCACCTGGGTGGCTCCGGCCCAGTTGAACCGCCGCACCGGCGGACTGATGGTGAACACGCGGGTGTCGGCATTCAGGACTGACCGCACCGATGTCGCCACCTGGTCTGTGTGCTGTTCCATATACCGCATGGGCACGTGGTAATGCCAGCCCAGGGTGCTGTTGTTGTTGCCAAACCAGTTGCCGAAGTCATCCCGCCATTTGCCATACTGCGAGCGCCCGGTTTCGAGCCGGAACTCACCTGTGACTGGATGAAAGCGAAAGTCATGGGTACCCAGTTTCACCTTGGCCCCGGTCTTCAGACAGGTGATGTCCCCGCCGCTGTCGCCATTTGCCCCATAAAACCAGCCATCCAGTCCCCAGGCAAAACCATTCACCAGATGCTGGGGGTTGCCCGCCGTAAAACCGGTGAACCAGGGCTCGCGTTTGTCACACACACCATCCCCATCGGTATCCTCGGCATAGAGGATGTCTGGAATGGCGGAAATGAAGACGCCCCCTTTCCAAAAGGCCAGCCCCGTAGGGTGCCGCAGTCCCTCCAGAAAGAGCGTGGCGCGGTCATAAACACCGTCGGCATCCGTGTCCTCCAGGATCTTGATGCGGCCATTCTGCAGGGGTGAAACGCTCTCCTGCCCGCTACGGCCATCTGTGGTTTTTTCACCCGGCGCAAAGGGATAGTCACCCATTTCCACCACCCACATGCGTCCCTGCGCATCCCAATCCAAAAAGATGGGATCCTGCACCAGTGGCTCATGGGCCACCAAACGGACCGTGTAGCCTGGTTTCACGTGTAGGGCTTTGAGCGAGTCCTCGGGCGAAAGCGGTGCCGGCCCTGGCACACGCAAGAGCTCGGCCAACGGCATCAGCACAGCACCGTCGGCATCTCTCAAAGCTGCTTCTTGGAATCGAACCCCGGTGTTCCCTCCCTTTGCATCCACCAGCAACGGCAGGCTGCCGGCATCGCCAGCACGACCTTCACGCAGCACCTGTGTCCAACCCTTTTCCCACTGCACATTGGCCTTCGCTACGGGATTAAAGAGATAAACGCCATAACTTTTGGGATTCGAGATGAGCAGGTCCTCATGCCCGTCCCCATTCAGATCCACAAAAAGCAGCCCCCCCTGTTCAGCCGCCTCCGGCAGTGGAGCGATCTTTATCGCCAACTCCGGCGTCAACCCACCCCGTGCAGAGGCAAGCATCAGGCTGCAGCATAGAAGTGTTTTGATCATTCGAAGAGGGAAGAGAGACCGCAAAGACAGCCGGCATAATCGAGCCTCATTTCGACAAACGGTCTAACAGATTCCGGGTGATTTGTTGCACCATTGGATCCCCACCCCGAAGGCCATGCGACCAGTCCGTCGTGCCAGCTGTAAAAACGGTGCCACCTCGTGTGTAAAGGCCCATGCAGGCAGCTCCGGTGCGGCCTTTTTCCCAACGTTCATACCATTCCGCATCATCGGGATGCCAGCGCACCGGGCAGGTGGCCAGCACCTCGAAAGACGCTGGCGTGCCATCGCGGCCAGCAGGATAGGGCACCCCATCCTTCCATTCCAGTTCGCAACCATCGCACTCGTAACCTACCACGGTATCCTGATCGCCGAAAAGATCTCCCGTTTTGAGACCCGTTCCCGCCAGGACCCAATGTGCAGGCCGATGTACCTCATAAGCCGCTGGACCCTCCATAAACTGCCCATGACTGCGTCGATAGCCTCCCCAGAGAAAGCCGACGCCCGTGAGCGCATTCTCTGGCCGCTTCACAAGGTGATGGCTCCAAAGCGTGCTCAGCGTTTGAAAATCCTGCGTCTGGAAGATCGGGTCGAGATGGTAGTTTTGTTTCCAACAAGTGAAGGCTCGCCCTTCATCCTCGCTGCGCACTTGCCAGCAACAGGTGTTGCCACTGAAGAAAGCCACATTTCCACCCTTGCCGATCCAGTTCTCCAAATGGTCACGCATCGGGGCGGACCAATATTCATCATGACCCACACTGAGCACCAGCTTGTAGTGCGCCAGCAACTCAGGATGCCATTCCAGATCCGAGTTGGCAGCGAACTCGAGCTCGTAACCATTCTCTTCCGCCCACTTCACAAAGGGCAGTTCCCAACGCAAAAACTGGGACGCTGGCGGCCTTTCAAAACTGACGCGATGCCCCTGGTTATTCGAAAGACTGTTGTACGCATACACGCTGAAGCCTCCCCAGTTGTTGTAAGCGTTGTAGGTGTTGGTCGCCAGTTGCAGAAGGATCTTCGAACGATTGCCAGGCTGGGCGGTGCGCACGATGAAAAAAGCACTGCCCTCGGCGGTTCTTCGGCTGCGATGAGTCCACTTCCCCCCCGCATCAGACGTGCGAAAACTGATCTCGTAATACCCCGATTTCCAATCCATGGCCACAGGCACCCGTAAGCTTTCTGGCCAACGACAGCCATGGGAAGAGGCGTCATCCGGCACCGGGTGGTTCACGCCCACCACCCCGGTCTTTTTCCATACCACCTCCCGAACTGCTCCCAATCTGGCGATCTCCACGTCAAACGTCGCCCCGCTGGTGCTGACATGCAGAGCCATTTCCCCGCCCTGGACCACGCTGAGACGGGCAGCATAGCCCTCAATGAAGAGGGCTTGAGGCTCTGCGGTTGACGCCAGCGTCGGGGCAGCAACCAGCAGGGACAAACAGCGGCGTCTTTTCATCCATAAGCAACGAGAATCCAGCACGGTAGCTTTCATTCCTGGCATTAGACCCTCATTGCATAACAGAAGGCGATCTGTTCGACCCCTCTCCTTGCAAGATACCCCGACTGCCGCTATGGAAAGCGGCCCATGCTATCAGTCACTCAAGTCAGCAAAACCTACGCCGGCCGCACCCTCTTCAGCGGCGTGTCCTTTCACCTTCAGCGCGGGGACAAGGTCGGTCTCATCGGTCCCAACGGCGCCGGGAAATCCACCCTCTTCTCCATGCTCATGGGAGATGGCACGCCCGATGACGGGGAAGTGCGCATGGAGCGTGGAGCCACCCTCGGCTTCCTGCCTCAGGAAAGCGCTCCCGTGGGAGATGACACGGTACTCGGTTTGGCCACCAGTCATGTCCACGACGAACACGAACGTTGGGAGATTGAACCCAAAGCCAAACGCATCCTGAAAGGACTCGCCTTTCGCGAGTCGGACTTTGACCGGAAAGCCAACACTCTCAGTGGTGGCTGGGTCATGCGTGCCCACCTCGCCCGGCTCCTGGTCCAGGAACCCGACTTGCTCCTGCTGGATGAGCCAACCAACCACCTCGACCTCGAGTCCCTCATCTGGTTTCAAGACTATCTCACCGGCTATCCAGGCGCCATATTGCTCATTTCCCACGACCGTGTTTTCCTCAACGCCTTGTGTGACTCCATCTTCGAGATCGCCCAATCCAAAGTCACCCGCTACAAAGGCAACTACGACGACTACTTGAGGGAAAAGGCCGCGCGCGAGGAACAACTCATCGCCGCCTACGAGAACCAGCAGAAGGAAATCTCGAAGATGAAGGACTGGGCCGACCGCTTCAAAGCCAAAGCCAATTTTGCCTCCCGTGCCCAGGACAAACTCAAGATGATCGATCGAATGGAAAAGATCGAAGCCCCTGTCGCTGAGGACAAGAAAGTCAAGTTCCGCTTCCCTCAGCCGAAGCGTTCCGGCCAGCGCGTCGTTGCCATGAAAAACGTCGACTTTGCCTACGGTGACCTGCCCATTTACACGGGACTCGACTTCGAAGTGGAGCGCGGTGAGCGCATCGTCCTTGTTGGCCCCAACGGTGCGGGCAAGTCGACCTTGCTGAAGCTCCTCGCAGGCGTGCTCACCCCGCAAGGCGGCAAGGTCGAGCCCGGACACAACACCCAATTCGGCTACTTCTCCCAGTATCGCGGCGACACGCTGAACATGAAGCACACCGTGCTTCAATCCGCCATGGATCTTCCCAGTCGCCCCGGCGAGCAATTGGCCCGCACCCTCCTCGGTTCCTTTTTGTTTCGCGGTGACGATGTCTTCAAACTCGTTGCTGTCCTTAGCGGTGGCGAAAAGAGCCGCCTCGCCCTCGTGCGTATGCTCCTGGAACCCCCAAACTTCCTCCTCATGGATGAGCCCACCACCCACCTCGACATGGGCAGCATCGACGCCCTCGTCGGAGCACTCGAAGACTACGAAGGCACCCTGGTTTTCATCAGTCACGACGTTCACTTCATTCGCAGCATGGCCAAGGTCGTCTTGCATGTCTCCGGTGGGCAGCTAACCCGCTACGCAGGCGACTATCAATACTACCTCGACAAGACCAAGGCCACCTCCGAGCGCGCCGCGCTCACCGCCAACGGCAACCTCGGCAACTACCAACCCAGCGCCATGCGAACCGCCGCTCCCACAAGCGGCGGCGGCGCCAAAAGCAAGGAACAAAAACGCCTCGAAGCTGAGGCCCGTAATGCCCGCAGCAAACGCAAACGCGAACTTGAAGCAAAAATCGAGGAAGCCGAAAGTCGGCTCGAGGCCATCGAAAAACGCAAGGGGATCGTCGAACTCGCTCTGCAAGATCCCGCCACCTTTGCCGACCCCGCCTTGTCCAGGACGCTCCAGCAGGAACTCGACGCATTAAGCACTGAGACGCACAAGAAAACGTCTGAGTGGGAAAAGGCCGCAGCCGAACTGGAAAAATTGACCACCACGCCAGCCTGACCTCGACTCAAGCAAGGCGCCTGCGGTCCCTCAATTGCAGGCGGCCATCCGCCTCGCGGATCAAATCGATCTCCTCACGCACGGCCTGACTCTTGGCGCTGGCACCATACTCGATCGTCACCCACGCCCGATAGGTGCTGGCTTCAAACTTGAGCACACGAAACACAGGCTCCTGCCCGGGTCGCAAAAAACAGCGCAGGGGCACATGCTTATGTTGAGCGTTCCAAAGATGCAGCGCCGGCGGGAAATCATTCAATTCCGACAACGCCGCAAACACTTCTCGAATCTCCTCCTCATTGTGGCGTCGCGTCAGTTTGGCCTCCGCAAATCGGCGCCTAACTTCCTCCAGTGCGGCTGCCAGCGGGTTCAGGCGCGCCTCCTCCATTTCGGCAATCAATCCTTCCGCATGCACTCGCATCGCCGCATGAAATACCTCCCGATCAATCTCCCCAGCATCATACATCCGAAACAGGCGATTCGGTGGCGGCAATGGGTCCGGTAAAACAATCACAAGGCAAAGGGGCTGGCTCCATGCAACGGGCACCAGAGAACCCAGCAGGTCAAGTTCCAGGCCTCACCTCGTCGCCTCAAATAGCGATCCCTGCTAGACCCAGGCAAAACGAACGTTCCCAGTCGGACACACCATGAAAAGCTTCCTCACCCTTCCCCGGTTGCTCAGTGAAATCGTCCCCAGGTCGTCAAACCCGGGTCGAGCTTTGATGGGAATCAAGAGCGAATGATCGATCCAGAGTTTCGCCTTCTCCAGGGCCGTCAATGGCTCTTCGCAGCCTTGTTTGGGGTAACCGTCTTGAGCTGCTTATGTCAGATCGCTTGGAGTCATCCGGCGGATCAAAGTGACATGCGAGTGCAGATCACGCCCAATCAACTAGTCATACGATTTACCTTCAATCTTTTGACCATCACCCGATTCCTCCGAGTGGACGCCAATGGCGACGGCAACCTCGATTTCACCGAACTCAAATCGGCCGAACAGCGCTTGGTCGCTTACCTCAACAGCCATGTCAGGCTAGAAGTGAACCAAAGGCCTTCCAGTTGGGGAGACCAGGCCCGTTTTGATTACCTCTGGCCAGACCCGCAATCCACATCACCCATGCCACCCGCGCAATATGAAGGTCGCAACATGGACATCACATTGGATCTCGCCGTTGAGGCCCTGATTGAAGACTTTTGGATCGGGTTTGAAATCTTCGAACAAACTGGAACGCTGCAAACCATTCGCGGCACCTATGTGCAGGATGGCCAATCGTTAGACGTGCCCTTCTCTTTTGAAGAGCCCGAGTACACCTACGATACGGGCTTTGTGAAAGCTCCTGCCAGCGCGCCAAATCTGACGCCGGATCACCAGGATTCATGGCTTTGGCCTGTCGCTGGTGTGTTCACGCTAACCTCCGTGTTCCTAGTCATCTGGTCGCGAAGAAAAAGCGAGGTCCACCGCACCAATGAACTTGTAAAGCCTCCCAAATCCTAGCGTAATGGTTGCATGTCAGATTTCGCCTTCAATCGCCGCCGTTTTTTTCAGTGGAGCAGCGCAGCCCTTGCCGGAAGCCTTTTAAGCCGTCAGAACGCGGCGTTCGCGAACCCCAAAATCCCCAACGCATTGGCGGGGCGGCTCTATAAAACGCTCAAAATCGGAATGATCAAAGTCGATGGCGGTCTCACCGCCAAGTTTCGCGCCGCCAAAGAAGCTGGCTTCATGGGCGTCGAACTGCAAGCCCCGGGCTACGACGTCGCTGAAGTTCGTCAGGCCATCGCAGACAGCGGTTTGCCAGTCGACGGAACGGTCTGCGCCAGCCACTGGAAGATTCGTCACACAAGTGCTGATGATGCCACCCGGGCCCAGGCACTTGAAGACCTCAAGCAAGCGATCCGTGATACCCACGCTGTTGGAGGTCACACGGTTTTGCTTGTTGCCGGTAAAGGTGAAGACGGTCCGGAAACCGAAATCTGGGCTCGGTCCGTTGAAAACATTTCCAAAGCAGTCCCTCTAGCCGCTGAACTCGGCGTTTCGATCGTGATAGAAAACGTCTGGAACCAGTTTTGCTATGACCACGACGGCGGCTCGGATCAAACTGCAGCCAAATTTGTTCAATACGTCGATGCCTTCAACTCGCCCTGGGTCGGCATGCAATTTGATATCGGCAATCACTGGAAATACGGCAGCATGGGTGATTGGATCCGGCAACTCGGCAAGCGAGTGATCAAGTTGGATGTCAAAGGATTCTCGCGGGCTGAGGGAAAATTCACACCCATCGGCCAGGGCGATATCGACTATGCGGACGTGCGCAAAGCCCTCCACGAGATCAACTTCCACGGCTGGCTCGCTGCTGAAGTAGCAGGCGGAGACTTCGATTATCTCAAAGGCGTCGCCCAGGAAATGGACGCCGCTTTCGGACTGTGAGGTGCCTCAGTCTTTCTCCAAAATCTCAAACAGATTGTGCCGACGGTCGGTCCAAACCGGAACGTCCAGCAGTACCTCATCAAAGGGTGATTCAGATGGATTGGCCTTCAGAAAAGCTTCATTGCGCGTCAGCAGAACATAGTCCGTGATTTCATGGTCCCCGTCCAAATCCGTGCCGATCCGGGTTTTGCCATAGCCTAGGTCATCCGCAATTTTGTAGATCACCGAAGCCAGCGCGATGTAGCGGTTGGTGCAGTTCACCGCAATGATGCCATTCGGTTTCATGTGCCTTTGATAAATCTGAAATGCCTCACGGGTCAGCAAATGCATCGGCACCGAGTCACCGCTGAAAGCGTCCAGCAGCAGGATGTCAAATTGCTGAGACTCCTCTTTCTCCAATGCCAATCGACCATCTCCGTTCACGATCTCGAGCACTCCTCCACGTTTCTGAAAGTCTTCCATGTAGGTGAAGTAAGTCTTGGCCAATCTCTCCACGACTGGATTGATCTCGTAAAAACGCCAAACATGCCCCTTGCTGCCATAACAAAGCGCTGTTCCCGTTCCCATGCCCACCACACCCACACGCGCGTCCGGCTCTGCCTGTGCCACAAGTAGCGCGCGACCCACACCGGTCTCTTCACCATAGTACGAAAAGGGCTTCTCTTTCAGGCTGTCACCCATGTTCTGCATGCCATGCATGATGCCACCGTGATAAAGGCTGCGCCAAGCCATGTCGTAGTCGTAATCATAGTCCTCAGCCACCGAGACGACGCCATAGAAATTGCGCACACGTTCCAGTCGTTCCTCATCCTTGGGACCCCATTTGTGCATCATGGAAGGCCCCCCAATCAACAGGGCAAACCCACCAATAGAGAGGATCTCGCGAACCCAGCGAACTTTCAATCCTCGAATCTCCCGTGTCGCCACGAATGCAGCGACCCCAAACGCCAACATTAAACCCCAGGGCCATTCGCGATAGCTGTCAAACACTCGAGGCGCCACCAGACTCACCAGCAAACCACCCAAAGCACCTCCTGCTGACATCATCAAATAGAATTCCGTCAGATGCTTGGGATCGGGCTTGAGGCGGGTCAATTCACCGTGACAAACCATCACTGCCAGGAACATCGCTCCGAAGCAGATAAAAAGTTCAATTTTGTAGGTGATTTCAATGCTCCAGGGCATCTTCCAATCAAAGCCAAATGGCATGGGTATCGAACTGCCACTGGTCCAATCCAATCCGCCATAGACCGCAGCTAGGAACACCAGCAGCATCGCAGGAGTTGCCCACAGCAACGGCCGATACCAGCGCTCATGCTCAAAGCAAATGATGAACGTGACCAGATACAAACTCAGCGGCACTACCCATAGAAAGGGAATCACGGCCACATCCTGACAAACGTGGTTGGTGGTTGCCAATAGCAGCACACTTGCGAGCGCAGGCAGCAAGACCCAAAGTACCCGCTTAGACCAAGTCACCGGCTTCACTTCCGGGCCGGATGCGGCGTTAGGCAATGAATGATCCACCCGCAACGCCCGATCCCGCCAGGCGATGGCCGCCGATAGAGCCGCGAAAATCAAGAAGGCCCCAGACCAAAGCCACGTCTGCCCTGTGACATCCCAGCGCACCTCAAAGAAGAATGGATAGCTCAGCAGCGCGGCCAACGAACCGGCGTTCGATAGCGCGTACAGCCGCCACGGACTGCCTCCATTCGTGGCCCGGGTAAACCAGACCTGCACGAGCGGACCCGTGCTCGACAAAACGAAATACGGCAGTCCCACCGTTGCCAAAAGCAGCGCCAAAATGCGTCCCGCAGGATCTTCATCCCCCATGGGCTTCCAGGCTTCATTGGGTGTGATTGGCAGACAAACCAAGGCTGCCACAATCAAACACGCATGAACGATCCCCTGCCAACGATGCGGCAACCGCGTCAAAAAATGCGCGTAGGCATAGCCACCAAAAAGCACCACCTGGAAGAACAGCATGCAAGTCGTCCACACACCAGGACTCCCGCCAAACCAGGGCAAAATGAATTTGCTAATCAACGGCTGAACTTGAAACAGCAAGAAAGCACTCAGCAGGCTGAGAAAGCCAAAAGTGGGAAGCAAGGGCAGGCGGTTGGTGGCAGACATGAGCAGTGAAAACGGAAGGAAAAGAGTTTTCATGCCCCTATTTTGCAAAACGCACAAGACGCTCTTCTTAACGGAATCGAGATAGCGCTGAGCTTCGCTAGCGAACAGCACACAGCGTTGCCAGATGGACTCTTTTGGCAGCGTAGAAGAATCCACCCGCTATGCGTTTGCTCATCTCTGCCTTTCTCATCCTCTCTGCCTGCGTTTCCAACGGCTACGCCGCCGTAAGAATGCCTTCCATTTTCAGTGATCACATGGTCCTCCAGCGGGACAAGCCCGTGCCCATTTGGGGCCAAGCCAACCCGGGAGAGGAAGTGACGGTCGAGTTTGCCAATCAGAAAAAAACCACTCTGGCCAATGCCGCAGGCCAATGGAATCTCACCTTGGACCCCATGCCCGCGATTGCCGAGCCACAACTTCTGAAAATTGGCTCCGTTTCGATTCAAGACGTGCTCGTTGGTGACGTTTGGCTCGCGTCAGGGCAGTCCAACATGGAGTGGGAAATGCAAATGAAGCCGGATTCCAAAGCCGACATTCCGAACGCCACACATCCTAACTTGCGCATCATCGAGATCCCCAAAACAGTGGCGCTCACCCCACAGGACGACGTTCCTGCTGTCTGGTCGCCCTGCACTCCCGAGAGTGTCGCCAGCTTCTCTGCCGTCGGTTACTACTTCGGACTCAAATTGCATTCGGAGCTCAATGTTCCAGTCGGCATTATCCAAAGCGCCTGGGGAGGCACTCGCATTGAACCGTGGACGAGCGAGGCGGGCTTCGATGAGGTGTCTGAGTTGAAGGAGTTTGCTGCTGATGTCCAAGCCAAGCTCCCAGGCAGTGCCGCCTACCGCCGCAAACAGGAGGAGCACCTCGCCGCTGTCGAAACCTGGTCGAAGACAGCCCGCTCTGCCCTGGAGAACGAACAAGCCGTACCCGCGCTCCCCGCCCAGCCAGCCACTTTTACTGCCGGTGCAGGCACCCCCACCGCGCTTTACAACGCCATGATTCATCCTCTGGTGCCCTTCGCAATTCGGGGTGCGATTTGGTATCAAGGCGAGTCCAATCACAATGAGGGCTTCGTTTACACGGATAAAAAGAAAGCCTTGTTGGCCTCTTGGCGCACCGCTTTCCAACAGCCCGAACTGCCATTCTACTTCGTTCAAATCGCTCCGTTCCAATATGGAGAGGAAGACCCCGAAATCTTGCCCCAGTTCTGGCAGGCGCAACGCGAGTGCCTGCGCATCCCGCATACCGGAATGGCCGTCATTTCTGATATCGGCGAAGTCCCGGATATCCATCCCGCCCACAAAAAGGAAGTCGCCCGCCGACTCTCCCTCTGGGCTCTCGCCAAAACCTATGGCCGCAGCGATGTGGACCCCAGTGGCCCGCTCTTTGCCAGCCACGCCATCGAAGGCAATGCGATCCGCGTCAAGTTCGACAACGCCTCCACCGGGCTCGCCACCCGCGACGGCAAGCCACTCACCCATTTCGAAATCGCTGGGCGCGATGGACTTTTCCGAGAGGGCACTGCCACCATCGAAGGCGATAGCGTCATCGTCACGTCCTCCAAATTCCCCCAGCCCCGCCGCGTCCGTTTTGCCTGGAGTAAAACCGCCATTCCGAATCTCATGGACAAGGACGGACTCCCAGCGACTGCCTTCCATACCCATTGGCCTGTGGATCCTGACCTTGGACCCAACTTGGCACGTGATTGCAAATGGATCAGCAGTGACAAAAACGTTTGGGCATGGGACATGGGTCTGACGGATGGCTCATGGGCTACCCGGGCTCCCCATTGCTTCGCCACCAGTAACGCAGACGCCTTTCCCAAACACGTCACTATTGATTTGAAACAGTCCCAAACCCTGAATCTCATCCGGTTGGGAACGCCCGAGATCGGATCAACCAAAACAGTCGCCATCTCCCTGAGCAACGATGGCCAAAACTTCAAAGAGGTTGGACGCCATGTTTTCCCCCTGGGCAAGTCCGAACAGACTTCTGTCGAGTTCCCGGATGTCGAGGCGAGACATATCCGTCTTACCTACCTGGATCATCATCAACAAGAGGCGGGAGGATTCTCCAATACCTTCGCCTTTACGACTGAAGTCGAGGCTTATCGAGCCAAGTAGCTTCTTACCATGACACTCGCATCGTCCCGGTTCTTTTGCTTGAGTCTCTGGCTTTTGCCGAGTCTCGCATCCATGGCCGCCGACCGGGTACAGTTCAATCGCGACATCCGCCCCCTCCTCGCAGCCAAATGCTACGCCTGCCATGGACCAGACGAAGACAAGCGCGAGGCGAATCTGCGACTTGATTTGCGCGCTGAAGCCACTCGAGAGGCAATCCAACCCGGACAACCCGAGCAGAGCGAGTTCTGGAAGCGCATCACTTCACACGATGTCGAAGAGGTCATGCCGCCTCCCTCTTCCCCCAAACAGCTCACCGAATCGGAGCGGTTGCTCTTCCACCAGTGGATAGCAGAAGACGCGGAGTACCAGCAGCATTGGTCCTTTCAACCCATTCGAGACCCCATTCCGCCACCAGGAGAAGCGTCCCATCCAATCGACGCATTCATCTGCGCTGAGCTCTCCCGTCACAACCTCACGCCCGCGCCTCAGGCTGATCCCGCCACACTCATCCGTCGTGTTTCACTCGACCTCACGGGGCTTCCTCCAACATCCGAAGAAGTTCAGAAGTTCGTCGCCGAATGCCAGCGTTTGCCTGGCTCTGATCTGCCCTATCTCCGTCTCGTTGACCGTCTTCTAACCTCTCCCCACTTTGGAGAACGCTGGGCGCGTCACTGGTTGGACATGGCACGTTATGCCGACAGCAATGGTTTCCTGGGTGATGCGGTGCGTCCAAATGCTTGGAGGTATCGTGACTGGGTGATCGACGCCATCAATCGTGATCTCCCTTTTGACCAGTTCACCATTGAGCAAATCGCAGGTGATCTCTTGCCCAATTCCACCATCGATCAGATCACCGCCACCGGCTTCCACCGCAATGCCGCATTGAATACCGAGGCCGGCGTGGACAAGGAGGAGGCGCGATTTCAAAATCTCGCCGATCGTGTGAACACCACAGGCCGTGTCTGGATGGGGCTAACCGTTGGCTGTGCTCAATGCCACACTCACAAATACGACCCCATCACCATTCGCGACTACTACAGCCTCTACGCCTTCTTCAACAACACCGAGGACCGTGATGAAGTCAGCACCAAGGCACCCGCACTTGCAGAGATCACGCAGGATCGCCGTCAAACCTATGTTCACATGGCTGGTGACTACGCCCGCCGAGGCCCCGACGTCATGCCCGCAAGCCTCTCTGCTCTACCCGCTCTTCAGGACTCAGGTCAACGCGAAGCCAACCGCCTGGATCTTGCTCGGTGGCTTGTTTCACCTCAACACCCGCTTACCAGCCGGGTGGCGGTGAACCACCTCTGGAGCAAACTTTTTGGAATCGGCCTCGTTAGCACGCACGATGATTTTGGCGCTACCGGCGAGCCCCCTTCGCATCCTGAACTGCTCGACTTCCTCGCCTCTCAGTTCATGCGCCAGGGCTGGAGCCGCAAACAACTGATCCGTCTCATTGTCACCTCCGCCACCTATCGACAGAGCGCGGATCATCGAAAAGATATCGTGGCTCTTGATCCCCTCAACCGACTGCTATCACGGCAGAACCGGTTGCGCCTGGATGCCGAAATCCTTCGTGACTCCGCACTGTGCGCCAGTGGCCTGCTCACACGCAACTTAGGCGGCCCCAGCATCAAACCGCCACTTCCCGGCGATATCTTTGACGTCGGACGGTCGGTGAAATGGGAGGTCAGCCAGAGCAATGAACGTTACCGCCGCGGCCTCTACATCCTCACCATGCGCAGCTTGCTCTATCCGATGTTGACAACCTTTGATGCTCCTGACGCTGCGGACGCCTGCGTGCGCCGAGAGCGCAGCAATACACCCTTGCAAGCCCTCACCATGATGAACGATCCCGTTTTCGTCGAGGCCGCCCAAGCGCTGGCTCTCCGCGTCATTCGCGAAGCTCCAAAGGACATAGACCTGCGCCTCCGCCATCTTTTCTTCCTCGTCCTGAATCGCCCGCCTCAGTCGGTAGAGATTCAACGCCTCAGTGCCTTCTACCGCGAGCACTATGCCCGCGTCGAATCCGGCGGAAAAGAGGCCCTTAACATTCTCGGCATCATCGAATCCACCACCCCCTCCGATCAACGGCTACAGACTGCGACTCTGGTAGGTCTTGCTAGGGTGCTCATGAACCTGGATGAGTTTATCAACAGGCCTTAGAACATGAACGACACTCTTATTCCGGACCTATCCCCCGAAGAACGTTTCCGCCAAACCCGCCGCGACTTCCTCGCGACCAGTTCATCGGGTCTGGGTGGGCTCGCGCTGGCATCATTGCTGAAACAGGATGGCTTGCTGGGCGGTGACGTTAATCCTCTGGCCACACTCCAACCGCATTTTGCGCCCAAGGCTGAGCGCTGCATCTTCATCTTCCTCGAAGGTGGACCGTCGCAGATGGATTTGTTCGATCCGAAACCGCTGCTGAACAAGTATGACGGGCAGGCTCTCCCTGACTCCATCATCGGCAATGCAAAGTTTGCTTTCTTGCAAAAAGAGACCGCCACCGTCATGGGCACCAAGCGAGTCTTCAAAAAACACGGGCAGTGCGGCATGGATATCTCCGATTTGCTACCTCACATCGCCACCTGTGCCGACGATATTGCATTGATCCGGTCGATGCACACCAATCAGTTCAATCACCTGCCGGGCCAACTCATGTTGAACTGTGGCGCTGCCCTTTTAGGTCGTCCAAGCGTGGGTTCATGGGTCACTTACGGTCTGGGCAATGCCTCCCAGGAACTGCCCTCGTATGTGGTGATGGTGAGCAAAGGCCGGGGACTTCCCGGCGGTAGCTCCACTTGGTCAAGCGGCTTTCTACCTTCATCCTATGGCGGGGTGATGTTTCGCAATGGCACCTCGCCAGTGCTGAATCTCGCCAACCCTGATGGGATCACCAATGAGATGCAGGCCGCCAGCCTCGCTGCGCTGAATGATTTGAACCATCTTCAACACAAGCACATTGGTGACCCCGAAATTGCCAGCCGCATCAACAGCTACGAGCTCGCCTTCCGCATGCAAAGTGCCGCTCCGGAACTGGTTGATCTCGCTGGTGAAACCCAGGCGACTTTGGATGCCTATGGAGTGAACCGAATCGAGCCCCCCATAAAGAGCAATCTCGGAGGCATCGGCAACTTTCAGACCTTCTCCAGACATTGCCTTCAAGCGCGCCGGATGGTCGAGCGTGGCGTGCGCTTTGTGAATGTCATCCACGCCTCCTGGGATCATCACAGCAATCTGGACCCCCAGCTCGCACACAACTGTCAGATGGTCGATCAGCCAATCGCTGCGCTGCTGAAGGACCTTAAACAGCGCGGTTTGCTGGACACCACCCTTGTCGTCTGGGGCAGCGAGTTCGGTCGAACGGCGCTGGGTGAAAATCGCCCCGGCAACAAGGCAATCACCGGTAGGGACCACCACCCTGGTGCCTTTAGCCTCTGGATGGCTGGCGGCGGCATTAAGGGAGGTCAAGTGTATGGCGCGACCGATGATTTTGCCTGGCACGTTGATCGGGATCCCGTTTCCATCCACGATTTTCATGCCACCATTCTGCACCTCTTTGGCATGGATCACAAAAAGCTCACCTACCGTTTTCAGGGGCGCGACTTCCGCCTCACTGACGTGCATGGCGAAGTGGTCAAAGGGCTGCTGGCGTGATCGGTCTTCCGCTTGAAAAGGTGGAACGGCCCCTCTGATTCCACACGATCGCGTCTCGTCTCGATTCACCGAAAGCGTCGATGCAAAAATTGACGACGTCACGAGGTATCACCGCAGGACTTTTGAAAGTCATCAGCCGCTAAAATAGTGGAAAAAGCAGATGATCCAAAGCGTTCCCAATGGACATGACATCGAAAATCACTCGCCGAAACAGCTTCAAACTCATCACTGCTGGAACGTTCGCAGGCATCGCAAGCCGACAAACCTCAGTTTTAGCCGAAGAGTCCGTGTCGACCGACTGGACGAAGACCCATGATCGTGTCTTCCTTGGTGGCGAGTTTTGGGCGAACCCAATGGAAGACTGGCGTGTCAGTGAAGGCGGTGCCGAATGCCTGAACTCGGGTGCGGGCCGGAGTGTGCATTCGCTGACTCATCAAATCACCCAAAACGGCAGCTTCACCCTGGCAGTGACTTTGACTCGCCTTGAGATCAACAAAGCCGACGGCGGTGCAGGTTTCCGCATCGGCATCCGCAGCGAACTCAACGAGCATCGCAGCAATTGCTTTGTGCTCAAAGGCTTCGATGCTGGCTGGCAAGGAGATCAGCTCATTTTGGGTTCGCAAAGGAGCGCGCTCCCGAGTGGGTCCGATCTCGCTCAGATTCATCTCACGCTCAAAGGAAAAGCCATCGGTGACCAATGCGCGTTGACGCTGGCAGCCACCCATACAGAGACCGGCAAACTGCTCGCTACAATCACCGAATCCGTCCGTGCGGAAAGGCTCCTCGGTAACGTCTCTCTCGCCAACAACTTCAGCGCTGGTGCTGCCGGCGCGGCAAAGAAAAAAGGCAAAGCTAAAGCCACACCATTAGCTGGTGGCGGACGCTATCGATTCCAAAACTGGACGATGGAAGGTGATGCATTCACCGTCACCGAGGCAAATCGATTTGGCCCTATCTTGTGGTCGATGTATTCGCTTAGTGACTCGCGCACAGCCGAGGGATTCGTGATGAAAATCAGCGCTCTCACGGGTCCCATGGGAGCCAAGGACAATCAAAACGTCGAACTGCACATCCAGCAAAACGGTGCTTGGAAATCGCTGGGTCCAGCCAAGCTGGATCCCGATGCCTGGGTGGCCACCTTCCGCATTCCGAATTGGGACGCCAAGACTGCCACGCCCTACAAACTGGTGTATCGGGAGAAACACAAAGACGGAAGCGAAACGCCGAACGAGTGGACCGGCACCATCAAAGCCAACCCCGAAGGCCGCCCCTTGCGCATGGCCGCTCTCACTTGCCAAAATGACTACGGCTTCCCCTATGCGCCCGTGGCTGAAAACTTGGTCAAACTCGATCCCGATCTCGTTTTCTTCTCTGGCGACCAGATCTATGAGAACCACGGCGGTTTCGGTCTCATTCGCGAACCTGCTGAGCCTGCGATCCTGAACTACTTGCGCAAATTCTATCAGCATGGCTGGGCCTTCCGCGAAGTCATGCGCAATGCTCCCACGCTTTGTCTTCCAGATGATCACGATGTCTTCCAGGGCAACATCTGGGGCGAAGGCGGCAAGAAAATGGATGTCGGTGACAGTGGAGCCTCCTCCAAAGGTGGCTACATCGAGCCCGCTCGAATGGTGAATGCCGTTCACAAAACCAATGTGGCGCATCATCCGGATGCCTTTGATCCCAAGCCCGTCCTGCAGGATATCAGCGTTTACTATGGTGATATGGTCTATGGCGGCGTTAGTTTTGCCATTATCGCTGATCGCCAGTGGAAGAGTGGGCCTGAGCATGTCGATACTGGCGCTGGGCGTGCGGACCACGTGCTTGATGTCGACTTCGACACGGCCGCCCTTGATAAGCCGGGACTCGTAATGCTTGGCGAGCGCCAGGAAGCCTTTCTCAAACAATGGTCGGAAGACTGGCGCGGGCACACACTCAAAGCCCTGTTGAGTCAGACAGTCTTCATCAATGCAGCCACTCATCATGGTAGCGAGGATGGCTATTTGAAGGCTGATCTCGATTCCGGCGGATGGCCGCAAACACCGCGTAATCGCGCCATCGACATCCTGCGTCCCTCGATGGCGCTGCACATCAATGGTGACCAGCATTTGACCACTCTTGCTCAATACGGCGTGGACAAACAGCGTGACAGCAACTGGTCCTTCTGCACCCCGGCCATCGCCGCTGGGTATCCGCGGTGGTGGCGGCCTGACGAGGTGAAAATGCCGTACGCCAATCGCCCTAAACATGGCCATGGTGACACCGGCGAGTACCTGGATGGACTCGGCAACAAAGCCTACATTTACGCCGTTGGAAATCCTCAAGTAGGCCAAGCCCCAAACCGCTATGATAAGGCTCACGAGAAGGCCAGTGGCTTTGGCTTCATCACCTTCGACACGGAAAAGAAAACGTACTTCATTGAGTCCTTTCGCTTCCTCATCGATGCCACCGATGGCAAGCCGACTAATCAATTCCCAGGCTGGCCCGTTACCATCCATCAAAAGGAAAATCGTGGCGAAAACCTGATCGGCTGATCTTCCGGATTCGAACACGCATGAGACTTGCCACCTTTGCAGCGCTGATTGTTGTCTCGGCTCACGCTGCTGACATTCAGCCGCTATTGAAGACCTATTGCCTGGATTGCCACAACGCCGATAAGCAGAAGGGGGACGTCGATCTCACTCACTTCGGTTCACTCCAGAGTGTGCAAAAGGACTCCAAACTCTGGCAGACCATGCTGCAGCAAGTCGAAGAGGAGGAAATGCCGCCCAAGAAGCCGCTACCG
>JARXAL010000016.1 GCA_029865835.1 Verrucomicrobiaceae bacterium | reverse complement strand
GCCGTTGATCCTGCACAAATGATGCCGACTGGCGACCACTGGTGGTCGCGGGCGGACCTTTCCATTAACGATCTCCCCCAAAACTGAATTTCTCTACCCCCACATCCTCATGGCTATCCTCGTTGAAACAGACACACGCATTCTGGTGCAAGGCATCACTGGAGATTTTGGTTCCCGCCACGCCAAGGCATCGCTCGACTATGGCACGCAGCTTGTAGCGGGGGTGACGCCGGGCAAAGGCGGACAGTTCTTTGAGCACAATGGGCATAAGGTGCCGGTTTTTGACACGGTGGAGGAGGCGGCTCGTGAGACGGGTGCAACGGTGAGTGCGATCTTTGTGCCGCCGCCGTTTGCTGCGGATGCGATTTTGGAGTGTGTGGATGCTGGGTTGGACCTGGCGGTCGCGATCACGGAGGGGATTCCGGTCAATGACATGATTCGGGTGAAGGCGGCGATGGCGCGCAAGAAGACGCGTTTGATTGGGCCGAACTGTCCGGGGGTGGTGACACCGGGACGGGGCGACAAGAGCCACGGGGGCTGCCGGATCGGGATTGCGCCGGGGTACATTCACAAGCGGGGGAATGTGGGGGTGGTTTCGCGCTCGGGGACTTTGACTTATGAGGCGGTGTGGCAATTGACGACCCGTGGGTATGGGCAGAGCACGTGTGTGGGGATTGGGGGGGATCCGGTCAATGGAACGAGTCATTTGGATGTGTTGAAGCTGTTCAACGAGGATCCTGAGACGGAGGCGATCATCATGATTGGCGAGATTGGTGGCACGGCAGAGGTGGAAGCGGGTCGCTGGGCGGCGGAGCATTGCAAGAAGCCGATTGCAGCCTTTATCGCGGGTGCCACGGCACCTCCGGGGCGTCGGATGGGACATGCGGGAGCCATTGTTGGCGGGGCGGAGGATACAGCGGAGGCGAAGAAGCGTATTTTGCGGGAATGTGGGATTGCAGTGGCGGACAGTCCTGCAGACATGGCCCAAGCCTTGCTCACTGTTTACAAGAAATGAGGCGTTAGCACTCACTCACCAACCCATAGCTCACCATTCATCATGTCTGTCGTATCCAAAGGTCTTGAAGGAATCATTGCCGCTGAAACCCGTTTAGGGGAGGTCAAAGGTCAGGAGGGGCTGCTGTATTACTGCGGCTATGACATCAATGAGCTGGCTGGCAAAGTGAGCTATGAGGAAGTGGTGTATCTGCTGTTTCATCAGTCCTTGCCGAACCGGGCGGAGTTGGAGAAGTTGACGACGGCGTTGAGGGCTGAGCGGGAACTTCCGGAGGGAGTGATTCAGTTTTTGAAGGCGGCGCCGAAGAAGGCGAAGCCGATCGATGTGATGCGGACGGCGGTGAGCATGCTGGGGTGTTACGATACGAGCCGGCATGACTTGGATGTGGATGAGCAACGGGCGACGGCGATCAAGCTGGTCTCACAGATTGGGATCATCGCGGCGTATTTCCATCGGGCACGCCAGGGCTTGGATTTGCCGCCAGTGAGGAAGGATTTGAGTGAGGCGGCCCACTTTTTGTATTTGATGTCGGGTGAGGTTCCCAGTGCTGAGGCGGAGAAGACTTTGGATGTGGCGTATGTGCTGCATGCGGAGCACGGGTTCAATGCGTCGACTTTTACGGCGCGGGTGGTGGCCTCGACTTTGAGCGACATGTATTCGGCGATCAGCGCGGCGATTGGCGCGTTGAAAGGCCCTCTTCACGGCGGGGCGAATGAGGGGGTGATCCACATGTTGGAAGAGATTGGCGAGGTGGATAAGGTGGAGGCGTGGGTGGAAGACGCTCTGGCCCAGAAGAAGAAGATCATGGGGATTGGGCACCGGGTTTACAAGGTGCTGGACCCGCGCGCGCCGCATTTGAAGGAGATGGCGATCAAGCTGAGCAATGAGTTGGGCGAGCCGAAGTGGATTCAAATGTCTGAGCAAATCGCGACGATGATGCGTGAGCGGAAGGGATTGAATGCGAATGTGGATTTCTACAGTGCCACGGTTTATTACAGCCTGGGGATTCCGACGGATTTGTTCACGCCGATCTTTGCGATTTCGCGGATGAGTGGCTGGACGGCGCATGTGTTGGAGCAGTGGAGTGAGAATCGGCTGTTCCGTCCTTTGAGTGCTTATGTGGGCAAGCCTTTTGGTCAGGTGACGGTGCCGATCGACGAGCGTTGATCTTTCCTTGGGTTCCGATCGGTTCTCGAAATTCTTGTCACCTTGCCTGGTGGCGGAGTGGCCTCATTGGCTGCGTCAGCCGTTTGCCCGTTATCGCTTTGATAGCGGGCTGCGCGACTTCCTTGCCACTGAGACCGCTGCGCGAACCGGATCAAAATGACAATCATTTCGAGTAACGGTCTAGAGGCCAGGGAAGTGTCTGGCTCTGAAGCCTTTGATGGGGCGGGAGCGGGTGGTCCAGTGGGGGCCTGTGCCGTCGCCATTGTAACCTGTATCGAAGCGGAGGCCGGCGACTTCCATGAAGGTGTGGCCTTTGCGGGCGTAGACGGTGATGTGTTTGCCATCGCCAGATGAACCCCATTTTCGGAAGGCGTTTGAGGTGGAGGGGCGGGCGAGGAGGCCAGCGCCTCTGAGGACGTAGGAGACGGCACCGGAGCAATCGTAGCCGTTGTCCATGAAGCTGCGGTGGCCTCCGCCGTATTTGTAGGGTCGGCCGGCGATTTGATTGCCAGCGTGGACGGCGGCGAGGACTCGAGGAGGCAGGTTGGCGGGTGGGACGGCGTAAGGGCCATGAAGCACGGCAGTTTTGCCCCGCTCGTATTGATAGTGCCAGGTTGTTGGGCCGAAGGAGCAACTGCTCAAGAGGCCGGAGAGGAGGAGAAGGAAGAGGCGGTGAGCCTGGTTCATGGCAGCGGGGGCGAAAGATTGTGAGAGCAGTTTACTGGAGAAGATCTTGTTCTACCATGACAAATGAACACGACGCCAACGGGACCTGTTTTGGTGCGCCATGAGGGGAATACGCCGAGGGAGCGAAGTGCGTGCGGGTGGCGGGATCGATTGATCAGTGTGGAGGACGAGGCGGTCAACCCGGCAGCCTGGGCGCATGCGGTGGATATTGATGGGGCGAGGCCACATTTCCACAAGCGATCCACTGAGTTGTATTATGTGCTGGGAGGGGAGGGATTGGTCATTCTAGACGGGGTGGAGCATGAAGTGAAGGCTGGGTCGATGGTTCATATTCCACCTGGAGTGGTGCATGCGGCGAAGGGGCGCATGCGGGTGTTGGTGGTTGGGATTCCGGATATTGCGGATGATGATTACTTTGACGCGTCCGAGAATCTGGGGCAGGCGTCTTAACTTGGGGTTTATGACTGCTTCTGATCTTCTGTCGGCTTTGAATTGGCGTTATGCGTGCAAGGTTTTTGATCCTGAGCGGGCGATACCGGATGAGACTTGGGCGGCGCTTGAGGAGTCCCTAGTGCTGACACCATCCTCCTTTGGGTTGCAGCCTTGGAAGTTTTTGGTGATTCAAGATGCTGAGCTGAAAGAGAAGTTGGTGCCGCATGCCTGGAATCAAAGGCAGGTGGCGGATTGCTCCCATTTGGTGGTGATGACGACGCATCGGGTGATGCCGGAGGAGCATATTGACGCGAATATTCGGCGGATGATGGAAGTACGAGGAGGCACGCCGGAGGGGTTGATGGGTTTTCGGCAAATGGTGGCGGGATTTCGGCAGTCGGGTGAAGAGAAGGGCTGGCTGGGGGATTGGGCGAAGCAGCAGGCGTACATTGCGCTGGGGCAGTTCATGCTGGCAGCTGCCCTGCTGAAGATTGACACGTGCCCGATGGAGGGATTTGTGCCGGCGAAGTTTGATGAGGTGCTGGGTTTGACCGGGACTGACTACACGAGTTCGGTATTGTGTCCTGCGGGGTATCGATCTGAGGATGATCGTTATGGGGTGCTGCCCAAGGTGAGGTTCGATTCGAAGGATGTGATCGAGCGGCGTTAGAGCAGATTAAAGCGCACTAATATTTGAAGTAGTGTTGCTTGAGCTGGGTGGAGCCGAGCATGCGCATTTGTTCCTGACTGAGTGCTGAGGCGTAGATGATGAGTTCGCCCAAAAGACCGTGAAATTGGAGGGCGGCAGTGGGCTCGCCGCTGCCGATTTGAAGGTTGGTCAGGGGATTGGAAGGGGCGGGCGCTGTGGTTGCCGAGGTGCCTTGGAAGAGAGGGGTTTTGCCTTTGACTTCGTCAGGGGGATTGAGGGCGAGGAGGTGGAGTTTGCCGGAGGAGGCTTCCCAGGTGGCGACAGCGATGGTGGGTTTGGTGACGTCGATGCCATTGCTTTCGACCTGGGTTTGGCCGCCCGAACTTGAAGCCTGGACTTGGAGTTTTTTGTCGGCGGTGAGTTGGAAACGGATGGCGTCTTTGCCTTCGCCCGAGAGATGGAGAAGGGTGCCAGCGCTGGAGTCAGAGGCATTTTGGAAGGCGATTGCGATGGTGGCGCCACGGGGGCCTTTGATGAGGTCACCGCCGAAGGGGAATGCTTGGGCCTTGGCGCTGAAGTCGCCCTGGAGGGCAAGTGGAGCGGTGGGTGCGGATTTGAATTGAAGGGCGGCGCGGCTGCCTTTGACGGAGGGGCCGTTTGGGGCTGTGGGCCAGGCGGAGCGTTTGGGGGCAAAGGAGGCTTTTTCCTGCCAAGGGTGGAGTGCGGGAGATGGCACGCGGGGTGCGACGCTGATCCAGTTGATCACGCTGTCGTTGTTGTAGGCGGGGAATGGTTTGCCGTCCGAGCTTTGGCCGGCCTGCAAGGTGCCGACGTCTGCGATGAGGTGCAGACAGCGATCATCATCGAGCGGCGGCATGAGGCGATCTGCCGGGAGGTCGAATTGGATCTTGGCAGTGGGCGTTGACGGGGTGGTGGATATCGTGGGGGATGGGCTGCTGGAGCCGCCCTTTTTGAAGACGAGGAAACCGGCGATGGCGGCGATGATCGCGATGCCGCCGATGATCAGGGGCAATTTGGATTTGCTGCCGGTTGGGGTGGGCGTCGGCTGGTTGAGACGGGTTGAACTGGTGCCGACGGCGTGACTGCGATTGATGTTGGAAGAGGGGTTTCCAGGACGGCGTGTGTGGATGGGTACGCTTGAGTGGCGGGAGGGTGGGGAGGGTGGTTCGTCGTCGATGACGGCGACGGCGACTGCCACATCGTCGTCTTCGACAGGTTGCACCGGCATGGCCATCCAGGGCATGTAGGGGACCATGGTTGGCATGCGTTCCCAGGCGCGAAATTCTTCCATGGCCTGCTGAGCATTAGCGGGGCGGTCATCGGGACGGGGGGCCATGAGACGCGCGACCCAGGAGCCGAGCCAAGGGGGGACGTGGGGGGCGATCTCGTGAAGGGGGATGACTTCGTGATTGATGTGTTTGTCGATGACTTCGGCCATGGTGGGGCCGTCGAAGGCTTTTTTGCCGGACAAGGCTTCGTAAAAGACGCAGCCGAGGGAATAGAGGTCGGTGCGTTCATCGACGGGCTCGCGAGTGAGTTGCTCGGGTGCCATGTAGTGGATGGAGCCGAGGACGGTGCCGCTGATGTCTTCGGTTTGTTTACGGGCTTTGAGTCCGATGCGTGCGAGGCCGAAGTCGATGATCTTGGCCTGCATGCGACCGCCGGGGAGGCGTTCGACTTTGATGTTTTCGGGTTTGATGTCGCGGTGGAGAATGTGGCGCTGGTGAGCTGCCAGCAGGCCTTCCAGGGTCTGATAGGCGAGTTCCTTGAAGTCGTCGTAAGGAAGGGGGCCGCGTGCGACGACGTCGGCGAGGTCCTCGCCTTCGAGCAGTTCCATGACGATGAAGAGGCCCTCCTCGTCGCTGGCGACATCGAAGATGGTGACGATGTTGGGATTGCGAAGGCTGGCGAGGGAATCGGCTTCCTGGCGGAGTTCTTCCTGGAGATCGGAACCGGAGTCGCGGGCTTCCTGGCTGATGGTGAGGCGCTTGATGGCGACCCATCTTTTCAGTTGGCTGTCGTAGGCACGGAAAACCGCGCCAACGCCGCCGGCTCCGAGTTGTTCATAGACCTTGTAGCGATCTGCCATTGAGAGATGTGGAACTTATTCCGCCGGGCTTAGCAGATCATGTTTAGACGCGAGTTTGCAAGCGAGAACTTAAGAATACCTTAGGATGAGACTCATCATCGAGCGGCTGTCGTTTTGGGTGAGAACGAAAAAAGTGGCTGTTCAGCCCCGGCGTATCTCAGAACCTTTGAAGCGGACGCTGAAGCGGAAGACTTTTTTGACCCGGCACTGGATTTCGCCGGTTTGGAGGTCGAAGCGGTCGGGGATTTCGATGTGATGGAGGTCGACGGTGGCGTGGAAGCCGCGTTCGGAGAAGATGTCGATGAGGATGGCGAGGGCTTTGGGGTCGTGGAAGAGTTTGTTTTCGGAGTTGATGTCGGCTCGACCTGAGATGGCGTGGCGGACGATGATGGGCATCATTTTGTTCTCGATGAAGTCGACGACGGCCTGCATGACATCGGGTTGTTCGACTTTGTAGGAGTCGAGGCGGCGGACGAGATCCTGACGGGCGTAGCGGATGATTTCGCTGGCGACAGGGAGTCGGCGGAGGAGGTCGTAGGTGCGGGGGTCGAGTTCGAGGGAGCTTTGGTATTCGAGCTCGCGAACGATGTTTTCCTGGACCAGTTCGAGGGACGCCTGGGCGTTGATGAAGTGGTAGTGGAAGATTTCCTTGAGGGAGACGAGGGCGTCGTAGGTCTTCTCTTTGAAGACCTTGTAGCGATTGCGCGCGAGGCGGGCGTCGAAGTCGGTGGCGCGTTCTTCCCAGAGGTCGCCGAGGCCGGAGCGGCGGACTTCTTCATTGTGTTCGAGGACTTCCTTGCCGCGTTTGAGCTGGCGGGCGACGCTTTCGCTTTCATCGACGAAGAGCACCATGATGTGGAAGATGGGCTGTTTGAAGTGGGCGGCGTCGGGGGTGTCGGCGAAATCGCGGCGGAGGCGCATCATTTCGTCGAAGAGCATTTTGAGGCACTCGACTTGGACTTTGGTGCGAGGGAAGCCGTCGAGGATGGCGCCGTTTTGTTGTTCGGGTTCGAGGAGTTTGCGGATGAGGATGCCGACGACTTCGCGGTCGCCGACCATGCCGCCCTGGGATTTGAGTTTTTGGGCTTCGGGGGAGTCGAGGAGGGCGCTGACGACGATGGGGTCAGCGGTGATGCCGCGGAGTTCGCGGATGAAGTCGGTGTTGGTGCCTTTGCCGGCGCCGGGGGCACCGCCGAGGAGGATGAGTTCTTTGGGGAAGCGGAGGTTTTCGCGACCGTAGTCGGCTTCGAGTTCTTTCCAGACGTGGTTGAAGATGAGCTGGGCATCTTTGATTTCCAGGTCGGCCGGGGCGGCTGGCTTGGGAGGGGAGTCTGGGGGGACGGGTTGCATGGAGAGGGAAAAGGTATCGGGAAGCTGATGGGGATGTCAAACGCGCAGAATGGAGAGTGAATCCGAGTTTTTTGCGGTCAGTTGGTCGTTTTTGGGTGTCGCCAAGAGAGCGCAGGGGGACTCTCCGCCTTGTTTGAGGGGGGCGGTGCGGGACGTTCGGATTCGATTCCCAATCGAATCTACCTTAGCCTTTGAGGGTCATAAGGTAGGCTAGGAGGTCGGCGGTGGTTTGGTCGGGGAGGGGGGTGAGGAGGCCTTCGGGCATGAGGGAGCGGCGGATGAATTGGGTGCGGGCGACTTCGGCTTTGGGGAGGCGGCGGTCGGGGGCTCCGGGTTGGCGGATGACGATGGCGTCTTTGTCTTCGGAGACGAAGAAGGCGTCGATGAGGTCCCCGTTTTTGAGTTCGACGCGGTAGATGCGGTAGCCGGGTTCCATGGCGGCGTTGGGGGTGAGGATGTTGCGGAGGATGGCTTCGAGGCCCATGGAGCCGACGCCGGAGAGGTTGGGGCCGATTTGGCCGCCGGCGTTGCCGATTTGATGGCAGGCGAGGCAGAGAGCTGCGTAGGGTTTGCCGGCGGCGGGGTCGCCTTTGGCGGCGAGGGCGGTGAGTTTGGTGAATTGGGTGTCGAGGGCGAGGGCTTGTTCTGTGCTGAGGAGGGGCGGGGTGTCGAGGGTTTTGGCGAGGCGGGCGCCTTTGGCGAGTTTTGAGGCGCTGGCGGGATAGGTCTGATAGGACTTAGGGGACGGATGGGTGCGGTCGAAGGCGGCGCGGATTTCGGCGGGGGTGCGGGCGGTTTTCCAGACGCGGAATTCGGTGAGGGCGCCTTCGGTGCCTTTGGAAGGGCCGGACCAGGCGATTTGGCAGTCTTCCCACTTGGCTGGCGAGGGTTTGGTGGCGGTGGCGTCGAGCTCGCCGTTTTGGTAGATGCGGATGATGCCGGCGGCGTCGCGGGTGACGGCGAGGTGGGTCCAGAGGTCGGGGGTCATGGGTTTGGTGGCGACGGCGACGTCGCGCAGTTCGGGGCCGGCGTAGGCGCGGAATTTGGAGCCGAAGAAGTTGAGTTGGAGACCTTTCGGGGAGCCGAGGAGGCTGTCTTCGTTGCCGATGCCTGGGGCGAGGCGGACCCAGGCTTCGATGGTGAAGGGGCCGTCGAGGGTGATGTTGGAATCGATCCAGGCGTCGTCGCTGCCGTCGAGGAGGAGGACTTCTTGGAAGAGGCCGCCGAGTTGCTGCTGGAGTTTTTCGATGGCGGGGTCGTTGCTGAGGACGGTGGCGAGGCGCTCGATGGTGGGGGCGTCGAGGTCGGATTGGGGGAGGGATTTGTCGAGGAGGGCGGTGACGATGGTCTTGGCGCCGGTTTTGGTGGTGGAGAGGGTGTTCAACGCGTTTTTGCGTTGGGCGGGGGTGAGTTTGGGGAAGAGGGCGAGGAGCTTTGTCGGGGCATCAGGGGCGAGGGAGGCGGCGAGGGCTTCGACGGCGGCGGCGCGGGTGAGGGGATCGGGGTCGGACTCGGCGAGGGTGGCGAAGAGGGAGGACTCGGCGCTGCGGAGGTCGCGCAGGGTGGTGATGAGGGCGGGTTTTTGTGATGGCTGGAAGCCATCGCTCCTTGCCATGGTGACGAGGTCGGGCTCGAGGGTTGTGAGTTGGAAGCCGCTGATGAGTTGGAGGGCGAGGGTGCGGACAGGAGTGTCCGCATCACGGTGGAGCATGTCGCGGGCGGTGGTGGTGAGGAGGGGGGCGATTTGTTTGGGGTCGAGTTTGGTGCGGTGGGTGAGGAGTTTTTCGGCGACGGGGGCGCGGGAGGTTTCGTGGGTGAGGAGGGCGGTGAGGGCTTCGGCGACACCGGGTTCGGTGGGGAATTGGGCGAGGCGGAGGAGTTCTTCGTCGTTGGGTGCGCGGTCGAGTTGGGGGAGGAGTTTGGCGACGCGGGAGGCGCTGGTTTGGGGATCGAGGGCGAGGGAGGCGAGGACGCGGGCTTCGACGGGGAGTTTGGTGGCGGCTTCGGAGTCGAGGAAGGTGGCGGTGAGGTCGGGGTGGCGCTCGAGGAACATGCGGACGAGGAAGCGTTCGAACTCGCGGTCGTAGGCTTCGCGGACGGGGATTTGTTTGTTGCCGCGGGAGGATTGGATGGTGGGGCCGTTGGGGAGGGAGGGTTTGGCGAAGGCGAGGAGGCTTTCAACAGCCCATGCATTTGGCAGATGTTGAGCCAAGCCCTTGATCAAATCCTGGCGGACTTCAGGATCACGATTTCTCTGATTCGTGGTCAATAGGCTGGTATGGTCCGTCATCCACCCTATCGCTGCTCGCCTCAAGTTTTGGTTTTCCACCAGAAGCAGCGAGTCGATCGTTTCAGTGTTTGGCGGGACTTGGGACTCTGATGCGATCCAAACAGATTGAATTCTCTTAGCCAAGCTTTGCTCTGAATCGGTGATGACCGATTGAATGCCTGTGAGTTTGTCCTTGTTCCAGCGGTCAACCGCTGTCTGCCACGCAAGATGCGCCTTTGCGACAGGCGCTTGGCCTAGCATGGTGATCAGTTCGTTGGTGGTGAGTTGGGTGAAGTCGGGGATTTCTTGTTTTGGAGTCGCGCCTTGCGGCGGCGGGGAACCGGCGAAAGCCGGAACTACAGAACGGATGCGCCAGATGCGGCCGCGGGTTTTGTCGCGGTCGGGGTGGGCGCGGGGGACTTCGTTGTGGGAGATGATTTTGTTGTACCAATCGACGATGTAGATGCAGCCGTCGGGGCCGTTGGTGAGGGCGACGGGGCGGAAGAAGGGGTCGTCGCAGGTGATGAGGTCGGGGAGTTGTTCGAGCTTCCAGTAGGGGCCGTCGCGGTGCATGGCGAGGGTTTGGATTTTGGAGGTGATGGGGTTGGCGACGGCCATGGAGTGGGTGGCGTCTTTGTCTTTGAGTCGGCCGGATTCGATGAGGGCTAGGCCGCTGAGGCCGGTGCCGCCCATGCGGAATTCGGCTTGAGGGGGGAAGTCGGGTTGGTAGCTTTTTTTGAGGGCTTCCATGCCGCCGGGGTAGTAGGCGTATTCGTGGAAGGGCATGACGGGGTAGCCGTAGTCGTTGGCTTCCTGGATGAAGGTCTCGCCCTCGCCGGTGATGACGAGGCCCCAGATGTTGTTGGGGCCGACGCTGGTGACTTCGAACTCGCTGCCATCGGGTCGCATGCGGGCCATGCCGCACTTGGGGTAGTCGATGATGACATCGCTGCCGGGTTTGCGGACTTGGCTGTTGTTGAAGAGGCCCTGGGCCATCCAGATCCAACCGCCGGGGGCGCGGGTGAATTGGTGGGGGAAGAGGTGGGAATCCTGGACACCGAAGCCGGTGAGAAGGATTTCGAAGGTGTCGGCTTTACCGTCGGCGTTGGTGTCTTTGTAGAGTTTCAGGTCGTGGCCGTGCTGGATGTAGCAGGTATCACCATTGCCCCAGGGGAGAATGCCGGTGGGGATGGCGAGGCCGTCGGCGAAGATGGTGGGATTGGTGAGGCCTTCGGGTGGAAGCGGGGCGTTGAGGGACTCGCGGGGGTAAACGAGTACTTTGTCTTTGCCGTGGGCTTTGTAGGCGGCTTCGGCGGCGGCGGGGTTTTCGTTGGCGTCGATGGGGTATTCGAGGGCGGTTTGGGTCCAGAGGCGGCCGCGCTGGTCGAAGTAGACGGAGACGAATTTGCCGAGGCCTTCGCTTTCCTGGACGACGAGTTCGATCTCGTAGCCTTCGGGGAGGTGGAATTTTTTGAGCTGTTCCTGGGCGGAGAGGGCGGTGCCTTCGATGTTGTTGTAGCTGATATCGCGTTTTTTGTTCTCGGTTCTCGGTTCTCGGTTCTCGGTTTGTTTGGGTTTAGCTGGCAGTTTGGCTTTCATGCCTTCGAGGCCGCCGATGGATTTCCAGG
>JARXAL010000217.1 GCA_029865835.1 Verrucomicrobiaceae bacterium | reverse complement strand
ACCCGTGAGTGCAAAGGCGCTGGGATACTTGTCGATCGAAGCTACCGCAGTGGCCCAACCCATGGCCGTAGGGCTCAGAGTAACTGTCGGAGCGGAAGTGTAGCCGCTGCCTCTGGCGGTGACTATCACCCCCACCACCTTGTTGCCGTAGAGCACGTTGTTGCCGGAGAGCACGGCGGTGGCGGCAGCCCCACTGCCTCCGCCGCCAGAAAATGTGACCGAGGGTGCCGCAAAATATCCAAATCCGCCATTGGTCACCTTGATGGAGGTGACTTCCCCCCCCGAGCCCAAAGCAGCCGAACTGGCTGCGGTGGTCGCTTGTCCGGCAAACTGGACGTTGGTCACCGGCGGGGTGCTGGGCACCTTGGGCGCAGCGATCGTCACTGCTGGCGGGTTGGCGACCGTGTAACCACTACCCACGTTGGTGACCGTGATGGCCGTCACCACCCCGGCCGTAATCGTAGCCGTGGCGGTAGCGGTCGTGCCGCTGGTGGGGGCGGCAATCGTGACCGCGGGCGCGGAGAGATAGCCACTGCCACCACCGCGCACGGTGATCGAGGTGATCATGCCTACTACGGAAACGGTCGGCGAGGCGCCTGCCTTCCGTTTATCGAGCAAGTTGGCAGCACCGCCTTTCAATTCAAACTGGGCATGGGCCGCCGGGGCGCAGAGCAGCGCGGCGAGGATGGCCATGAAGGTGGGGAATCGGAGGTTCATAACGGTCAGAGAGGAGAAGCAGGCACGGCAACGGCGATGAATGACAATCGGCGCATCGGGTCTGATGGAATAAAGGTTTCCGCCATGGCTCAGCGCGGGCCGATGGCGATGAAAGTGAAAGCCCGTCTACCATACCCTGATCCGCTTAAAGCAGCGCCGCTGAGAAACCCAGTGGATGTAATGCTGTTGACATATTGCGTCCAACCGTCGCTCATGTCCAAAGGTGAAACGACCACAGAAGGAGGCGAGCTAAAGGTCCCCGGGTCGAAAGTGACTGTTATCATGATATTTTGGAAATGCTTCGCAGACGTAAATCCTTTTCCAGCGACGAGCACCCCTTCCGCATTGACAGTCCCGCGAACGATGCGCAGGTTTTCCTCAGCGACTGGCACCGGCATACCGTTAGATTTAATGTCACCGGCCACGTCTAACTTGACGGTCGGCGTGGTCGTGCCGATGCCGATGTTGCCGCCGATCGGGTTGAGCAGCAGGTTGCCCGCAGTCGAGGTGGCGGTGTGGGACTGGAGGGTCGCATGGTTGCCGGTGGTATCGAAGCCGATGTTGAGGCGCTTGTTGGTGTCGGTGTTGCCGCGGATGGTGAGTTGGTCGGCCGGGGTGGTGGCAATGTCACCCTGCAGGGTGAGCTTGTTGGTGGTGGAGGCGATGGAAGACGCGCCGATGCCGACGCGGCCGCTGGCATCCCAGTTGAGGGCCATATTCCGGGTGCCGGAGGCATTCGAACCGAGAGCCCCGCCGGCATTTCCGTAGAGGACCGGGCCATCCACGGCCGTGGTGCCGAACAGGCGGCCGGTGCCATACCAGCCGAGGCCGTAATTGCTGGCGGTGCCGCTGAGCGGAGTAAGGGTGAGATCCGTGGAACTGCCGATGCTCTCCGCGAACTTGGCCCGCATGGCAAAGGCGGTGGAGACGATCTGCTGGCGCGGGGTGATCTCATTGTCGGTGGTGGCAATGGTGGCGGCGGCCGCCACGGTCACGCCCAGATAGCGGGCGCTGCCATTGAAGGCTGTGCCGATATCCGCGAGCTTTTTGTCAGCTTCGCTGTAGCTGAAAGTCTGGGTGGGGTTGGCGACGCCTTGGCCGACGAGCACGCTGAACTCGCCCTCGGAAACCGTGACGGTCTGGGCCTCGGAGTAGATGAGGTTGGCGGCCGCGGTGGAGGAGGGGTTGTCCCAAATGCGGAAGATGACGGTGCGGTTGACCGGGGTGCCCGCACCCACGTTGGCTCCCGCCGCATCCACCACCCGGCCCTGGTAGCTGATGAAGCCCGGGACGGCGCTGGTTTGCGCGGTGGCGAGGGTGGGACACAGCGCCAGCAGGGCGGCGCACAAGGTGGGTAGGTGGCGGAGTTTCATGATTGTAATGAATTGTAATGAATTGTAATGGAATGAGACGGATGTTAAGATTTGAGTTCGAAAAGGATCAGGGATTGAGGGTGCCGAGCTCCGAGGCGCGGCGGAGTTCGAAGGTGCCGGTGAGGCGGAGTCCGTCCCCGGTGCCGACGCCGGCACTGTCCCGGTGCAGCCCGCTGACGACCTCGCCATAGGTGCCGCCGATCACGCTGCTGCCCCAGCCGCTGACACTGCCGCCGCCCGGCGGAGTGGCGGTGAAGGTGAAGCTGACGGCGCGGGTGACCGTGTAACTTTCCTGGCCGGCCACGAGCGCGGTGCTGCCGCTCTTGTTGTCATGATCCGGGTGATACTGGTGGA
This sequence comes from Verrucomicrobiaceae bacterium, assembly GCA_029865835.1. Taxonomy (GTDB): domain Bacteria; phylum Verrucomicrobiota; class Verrucomicrobiia; order Verrucomicrobiales; family Verrucomicrobiaceae; genus JAGRPD01. The sequence goes on along the minus strand of JARXAL010000217.1, from coordinate 15,630 downwards.
CGAAGGGATTGGTCGGATCGTCGAAGGGAGTGACAATGGTGCGTGTCAGAGTGCTGCCTAGGGCGAAACTGCCACTGCCTGCCGGCTCGCCCGCTTTGGCCACGCCATCGAGCACACGGTCAAGCGGCAGATGGGTGGCGACGATGCGACGGGCGGCGGATTTGGCATCCGCCTTCAAGCCGGCCTCGGACTTGCACAGGCCGAAGTCGTGGGGCGCGGCGGCCATCGGGCCCATGAAGACCTGGGAAAGCACTTGGGCGGTCCCGTTATCCGCCACATGGATCAAGTAGCGCAGCGGAAACGAGCTGCCAGCGGGTTTCACCGCATTCGCCAGTGGCTTGCTTTCCACCGCCGAGACCGTGGCCTCACCGATCCAGAGGCCGGCGAGCGTGTCCTTGCGCGCAGTGGCCGGGATGAGGATGTCAAAGGTATTGGCCGAGTCGGTGAAGCGCAGCAGCGAGGCATAAAGCGCGTTTGCCGCACCGGTCATGAGGCTGCGGTTGATGCCGAAGCTGAGCTCGACAGTGGAATTCGGCGCGATGACCTCGTTATAAGCGGCGGTGATCGGGGTTTCCACCCATGCCGCCTGATTGTCGAGGGTCCGGCGGGTGATCGGCACCCCGGCGGTGATGTCCTCCTGACCCGATGGCCGGGTGAGGGAGAGGACCGGCGTGATCCGCAAGGTCATCACCGCGGCAGTGCGGTTCATGACGCGGGCCGTCATCACCGAGCCACGGCGGCCAAAGGCCAACCCGTCCTTGCTGGAGAGGCTGATCTGGACGGGAGCATAGAAATTTCCTACCACCTCGGAAGAGAACCAATAGGCCTGATTGCGATCGACCCGCTCTGTCGCGGCGGAAAAGACCTGCTGTGGATTGCCCGCCCCCAGGTCGCCACCGACGTATTTGAAAATCTTGGTATTCGCGGCAATGGCGGCGGGAAAGGTGCTGAAGTAGCTGGAGAAGGTCGGGAAATTTCCCGACCCATTACTGCTGGGGAAGCCGATGAAATTCGCCCCGCTGCGCACCCAGGTGTTGTCCGGCGGCATCGGCCGATGGGTGATCGGGACGTTCACAGCAGCGGAGCACTTGACCAGATAGGCCGACTGGCCGGTCAGGCCAATGAGCGAGTTCCCCGTCGCACCGCGCACCCACTTGCTCCACTCCGGCGTGCCGTTGCTGGGAAGCAGCGGGGTGGTGGTGAACTGGACCTGGGTGGGATTCGGGTTCCACCGCCAGACTTCCTGTACCGCAGGCTGCGAGGCGAAAATCGTGTCCAGTGTGACGTAACTGGCATCGCCGTGGAGGTAGATCGAGTTCCACCCACTTTTGAGCGCGTAGGTCGTGCTCTGCCACTGCGCGTGGGCGGTGGCGGCGAAAAGAAGCGAAACTAGGGCAAGGAGAAATTTTTTCATCGGACGGATAGGCGGAAGAATTCTGAGGTATGAGAACGCGGTGCAGTGAACGCGGAAACAATGCCGACATCGGAGGCCTGGTAGCCGCTGGAGCCCGTGCCGGGAGCGCCCACCGCAAACGGCACGCGCGTCCACGTCTTCATGTCCAGCGAGCTCTCGATGGTGTAAACCTTGCCGGTGATGCCGTAGAACTCGAAGCGTACGCTCTGCGGCAGCTTCTCTTTGATCGTTAGACCAAATGTCTCCGTGTTATCGCCCGCGAAGGTGCCGGCGATGTATTCGAGCAGGTTGCTCTGCCCGTCCTGGTCGAAGTCGCCATTCATGTCGAGCAGGCTGAGGTCCCAGTTGCCATTTTCATCCGGGTAGAGACCGGCCTGATAGAGCTGCCAGGCCTCCCAGGTATCCGGCAGTCCGTCCTTGTCCTTGTCCTCACCGAGCGTGAGGTCGAGCTTCACGCGCTCGCCGCCTTTGCCAGCCGTGAGGGTGCCGGAAACTTCGATGGGATAGAACAGCTCGCCATTCATCGCGATCACCAGGCTGAACAAGCCGCCAGCGGCCACCGCCTTGTCGGTGTAAAACGTGGTGCCGCTGCGGGCATGGTCAAGGCGGATGTTGAGCTCGTAGTTCAGGTCGATCCGGCTGGCGGTGATGGGGGTGCGGCCAACCTCCACTCCACCCTTGAGCAGAATCACCTCCGCGCCTTCCGCCGTCACCGTCTGGCCAACCTGATCCCGGACCATGCCGTGAAGCGTGTAGTAGGGAGCAGGAGGAAAAGCGTTAAGTTCACAGGCGCAAATAAACCCAAGGATCAAGGTGGAGGATAGGACTCTCATTTTCAATTTCTGGCATCGTTAAAACTCTGATGGTTGGCGCGGAGCGCGTTAAATAAATATTATGTTGAAATAGTTGCAACTACTTTTCACTAGCCTATGCGCCCGCCTACAGCTCGTGACCTGTTTCGCTAACACTTCGGAATCACTAGGCGGCAAAAGGGCCGCCTTAAGGCGAGGAGCCGACGGGTTCAGGACCGCACCTTTGGCTCTAGTTCGAACCCCCGCCTCGCTTCTCCGCTGCGACCAGCCCGCCAGGGCCCCAAACGGGTAGCCCGAGGCAATCACTCGGAAGCTGCCCCGCAAAACCTTAGTCACTACTTTCCGGGCCGCCACAACTCCAATGGACAGGACTGAGCCCGAATGGGAAGGTAGCGGATCGGCCACTTCCAATAGAGGTGATCGGTCTAAGCTGACGCATTGGCTCGTATTCTTCAAATATCTTCAGGTCTTGCCAAAAGAAGGCATCGATCGATACTTCCTTAATATTCTATTTGGAATGAATCGACATTTAGTCCGACCTGTTCCTGAAAGTCGTCTTGAGACGCCGAAATAGTCGACCGTGGCAGCCGAGCGCCCCAAACGGCGATGCTGGCACATGAAAGCGGTCGCCGGCTAAAAACCCGAATGCCGCGATTCGAAGTGACTCAGGCGTACCATCCTAGCGGCTAACTGTCCCTGTGTTAGAAAGGGACCAGGCAAGAGACGCGGTGCCTTGGAACCAATATCCGGGTAGCGAATCGGCCGAGCCTCCAACGCGGTGTTCGCTTTCAAATTCCCGCTCCCCTATCTGCGCGCGTTGGCACCCCGGTTGACATCAATCGACCGCACAGAGTTCGGCATCAACTTACTGGCCCCAAAATCCATCTGCCTCACAGACCACACAACCGCCGAAACCGCAAACAACGCCACGATCAGCCCCACAACACCCACTGCCATCGCAACAATCCGCAATCGCCACTCCTGCCATCGCCTCTGTTGCCGCGTCGTTTCGAGACCAGAAATACCAAGCTGCGCGCACCACCAGTTGAGCCACCCACGCGGATCCCGGGCCATGATGATCGCCCAAACGGCGACAACCAGAGCGGCAAAAGCGGTAGCGGTCTCAGTTGGTGGCAAGGCGGCGAGATTGAATTATTAAGACATCGAGCGATACTTCCTTAATATTCTATTTGGAATGAATCGACATTTAGTCCGACCTGTTCCTGAAAGTCGTCTTGAGACGCCGAAATAGTCGACCGTGGCAGCCGAGCGCCCCAAAGGGTGATGCTGGCACATGAAAGCGGTCGCCGGCTTAAAGCCCGAATGCCGCGATTCGAAGTGACTCAGGCGCACCATGCTTGCGGTTCCTAGAACTTGCGAATCGCAGTCTCTGTGTCAAAAAAGAGACTTGGCAAAAGACGCAGTGCCTTGGAACCAATACCCGGGTAGCGAATGGACCGCTTCCAGTCGCGGTGTTCGCGTTCAAATTCCCGCTCCCCTATCTGCGCGCGTTGGCACCCCGATTGACATCAATCGACCGCACAGAGTTCGGCATTACCCTACTGGCCCCAAAATCCATCTGCCTCACAGACCACACAACCGCCGAAACCGCAAACAACGCCACGATCAGCCCCACAACGCCCACTGCCATCGCAACAATCCGCAATCGCAGCTCCTGCCATCGCCTCTGTTGCCGCGTCGTTTCGAGATCAGAAATACCAAGCTGCGCGCACCACCAGTTACGCCACCCACGCGGATCCCGGGCCATGGTGATCGCCCAAACGGCGACAACCAGAGCGGCAAATGCGGTAATGGTCTCAGTTGGCGGCAAGGCCGCGACAGTGACTTATTTTGAAACTGTTTCAAGTTCCTGTTTCATAAAATTCCTCGATTCGATGCATCATCCCTCTCTCCTCACTTTTCCATCACGATAAGCAAGTCCTTGCTCTCCACGGTCTCGCCCACCTTGGCTGCAATCTCTAAGACCGTCCCGGCCTTCGGCGCAGCTACGGCCGCAAACATCTTCATCGCCTCAAGGGTCAGCAGCGTTTCACCCTCCTTCACCTTCTGCCCAACCGTCACCGCAATGCTCGCCACCATCCCAGGCATCGGCGCCCCTACCTGACTCATGTCAGCCGGATCCGCCTTCGTGCGCGTCACAAGATTGGTCGCGATCTTCTTGTCCACCACGTGCGTGTGCCGCGGGTAGCCATTCAGATCAAAGATCGCCGTCCGAACCCCGTTCGAATCCGGCTCAGTCAGGTTCAGTGACTGAATAAACAGCGTCTTGCCCGCTTCCAGATCCACATGAATCTCTTCCTTATCCTGAAGTCCGTAATAGTACGCAGGTGTTGGCAAGACCGACACATCCCCGTGCTTCTTCCTGAAATCCGCAAACTTCAAGAACACATCCGGATACATCAGGTAACTCCACACATCATCATCTGTCGGCTTCTTCCGCAACTTGCTCTCCAGTTCGGCACGCACCTCATCCAAATCAATCTTAGCGGCCTGCTCCCCTGGACGACCGCTGATCCTTTTGCCGTCCTTGCCCACAATCGCTTCCGCCAAAGCATCCCACTTCGCCCGGGAATCCGCCGCCTTGGCCGCCTCCATCCCGTAAAACGGCTCGCCCAACCAACCTTCAAACATGCTCGTCACATCCTTGCTCCACTTCGCTCCCGCAAGATTGAAGATGTCACCGGGCTTCACTCCACGCGCCACACACTCAATGGCCAAATCACCCACCACCTTGCTCGACGGCGTCACCTTCACGATGTCGCCGCACAACTGATTCACCTCAGCGTAAGCACGAGCAATCTCAGGCCAGCGCGCTGACATTCCCATCCCGCTCGCTTGCTCCTTCAAGTTGGTATACTGCCCTCCCGGCATCTCATGCAAATACACCTCCGCCGTCCCATAGGGTTCACTTGTGTCGAAGGGCTTGTAGAAATCGCGCACTGCCGCCCAATAATCGCTAAACTCTTGCAGCGCGTCCGTATCCAACCCGGTATCCCGTTCACTGTGTTGCATCGCCGCTACAATCGAATTCAAATTCGGTTGGCTTGTGCCCCCAGACAAAGATGAAATCGCCGCATCCGCCACGTCCACACCCGCCAGCGCCGCCTCGATGATGCTCGATGCATTCATCCCGCTGGTGTCGTGCGTGTGAAAGTGAATGGGCAAATCCACTTCATCGCGCAAGGCCTTCACAAGCTTTTGCGCCGCCAATGGACGACACAACCCCGCCATGTCCTTGATCGCCAGCATGTGTGCCCCCATCTTTTCCAACTCCTTCGCCAGCCGCACATAATACTTTAGGTCATACTTGTCCCGCTTCGGATCCAGAATATTCCCTGTGTAACAAAGTGTTCCTTCGCAGATCGACGACGTGTCCTCACGCACCGCCTCCATCGCCACCTTCAAATTCGGCAGGTAATTGAGGCTGTCGAAGATTCGGAAAATATCCATCCCACCCTCCGCGGAGTGTTTCACAAAACCCTTCACCACATTGTCGGGGTAGTTGCTGTATCCCACCGCGTTCGATCCTCGAAACAGCATCTGCAGCAGGATATTCGGAACCTTCTCCCGAAGTTGTCTCAAGCGCTCCCAGGGATCCTCGCGCAGAAACCGCATCGTTACGTCAAATGTCGCTCCACCCCACATCTCGAGTGAGAAAAGATTCGGCGTCCGCCTCGCCACCGCGCTCGCCACTGCCAGCATGTCATACGTCCGCATCCGCGTCGCCAACAGCGACTGATGAGCATCACGCATGGTCGTGTCCGTGATCAACAACGCCTTCTGACCCCGCACCCATTCTTTGCAGAACCTTTCCGGCCCCATCTCCGTCAGCTTTTGCTTCGTGCCTTCCGCCGGAATCTGCCGATGGTCAAATCGCGGGATCGGAGGCTTCGCAAACGTCTTCCCAGGCAGATGCCCCTTCGCAAACGGATTCCCGTTCACTCGCACCTCAGCCAGGTAATTGACCAGCTTGGTCGCACGATCCTTCCGCGCAGTGAACTTCAACAGGTCAGGATTGTTGTCAATGAACCGCGTCGTCGCCTGTCCACTCCGAAACTCAGGATGCGCCGCCACATTCAGCAAAAACGGAATGTTCGTCTTCACCCCCCGAATGCGGAACTCATGCAAACTCCGCGCCATCCGGTCCAACGCCTGCTGAAAGGTGCGACCATACACGGTCAACTTCACCAGCATCGAATCATAATACGGCGTCACCACCGCATTCGTCGCACCCAGCGCCCCATCCAAGCGGACACCAAATCCACCCGCACTGCGATAGGTGAGAATCTTCCCAAAATCCGGTGTGAAGCCGTTCTCCGGATCTTCCGTCGTGATGCGGCACTCAATCGCAAAACCCGACTTGTCGATCTTCTCTTGAACCGGCAATCCTAGGGGCTCATCATGCAACGAGTGCCCCTCCGCGATCAAAATCTGTGATCGCACGATATCGATGCTCGTGATCTCCTCCGTCACAGTGTGCTCCACCTGAATCCGCGGATTCATCTCAATGAAAAACCACTCGCCTGTCTCGTGATCCACCAAAAACTCAACCGTTCCAGCGTGTGTGTATCCCACCGCCTCAGCAAGCTTCAGCGCCGCTTGGCAAAGCCCGTCCACTACCTTTTGATCCAACCCATAGCTAGGTGCCTGCTCAATCACCTTTTGATGCCGACGCTGCACTGAGCAATCGCGCTCATGCAGGTGCAAAACATGCCCATGCTTGTCTGCCAGGATCTGAACCTCAATGTGCTTCGCCTTCCCAACAAACCGCTCCAAAAACACCGCCCCATTCCCGAACGCCCTCTCCGCCTCGGTCTGCGCCTCCTCCAGCAACGCCTCCAAATCCGCCTCCTCGCGGACCACCCGCATCCCTCGCCCACCACCGCCAAACGCCGCCTTGATGATCAACGGAAAACCCACCTTGCGCGCAATCTCAAGCGCCTCTTTCCGATCCGATACCGCCTCATCTGTCCCCTCCAAAATAGGCACCTGCAACTGCCTCGCCACCTCTCTCGCAGCCGTCTTGTCACCCATCCGCTCCAGCACTTCCGGTTCCGGCCCAATAAACGTAATGCCCGCCTCCGCGCACGCTCGCGCAAACTGCGGATTCTCCGACAAGAAACCATATCCAGGATGGATCGCATCCACCCCCTTCTCTTTGGCCAATCGAACAATCCCTTCAATGTCAAGATAAGCTCCCACCGGACCCTTCTCTTTGTTCAATTCATAAGCCTCATCCGCTTTGAACCGATGCGGACAAAATCGATCCTCTTGCGCGTAAATCCCAACAGTCCGAATCCCCAACTCCGACGCCGCCCGCATGACTCGAATGGCAATCTCTGAACGATTCGCAACGAGCAGTTTCTTGAACGGCTTGATCTTAACCAACGGATTGGCTTTGGCTGATTTGGGCATGGTGGTAGGGAGGATTGGTCTGAAACGCCAACCGAATGGCGGCCCAAATCTTCGAACGCTGCCCACCCAAATGCAAGATCACTTTCAATCAACGCTCACCCCACCTCATCCACCGACCCGATCCTGATCAAATCAAGACCTACGGCTCGTCCTCTCGCCCGGACATCTCACTCTGGGCACTTTCCTGCCGCACCACAGCCTTAACCTCCCGCGCTTCGTCCGCATAGCCACCCGAAAAGTGTCGACTCAAAAGCATCGGAGTCTCTTCAACAACTCCTTCAGGATCCATCCCCATAATCAAGATCGCCTCAGTGCCAAAAGCCGCGTTCGGATCAGCTTGGATATCGCTCGAAAGCCCGCTTTCAATTCCAGCGACCTCATCTCCCATCGGACCTTCAACTGCCTTTGGAATCAAAACCAACCCCAACCCCAATACCAGCGCCGCTGCCACTCCCGCAAGAGCCCACTTCGGCGCCGCACGATTTTCCCAATAAGTCGTCCACCGCTCCCAAAGCAATCCCCTTGCACTCTGCCTCAACATCTCCGAGCGCTGCCTCTCTTTGAAATCAGACAGGAAACCCTCAATGAACTCATCATCAGGAATCTGATTCCGTCGCATCCGAAGCAGTTGCTGCACCGGGGTCAGGTCTTGGGGATCTTCAGAAGGCATATCGATAAAGTTATTTGATGAAGTCTTCGAGGTAGTTCTGCAATTGACGATGCGCGTAAAACAACCGTGATCTTACAGTTCCCTCTGAAACTCCCAAAATTTGACTGATCTCGGAATGTTGCAGACCCTGGATATCATAAAGCGTCACCACTGTCCGGTGGTCTTCAGACAGGCGCATCATAGCCTCGTTCAATCTTTTTTGCAATTCGTGAACATGCACATCCCTCATCGTTCCACCATTTGCCGTAGTCACTTTGATGAACTCAGGATCGTTCTCTATCCCTGTATCTACATCGTCAAGACTCACCTTATGGTAACGCCCTCGCTTCTTCAGAAAGTTCAGCGTCATGTTCACTGATATCGAATAGATCCAAGTGTAGAACGAAGACCTACCCATGAATCGCTTCAATGATCGATAGGCTTTGGCAAACACATCCTGCAGCAAGTCCGCCGTATCCTCTCGATTGGACGTCATGTTATAGATCATCCCATAGAGCTTTGGCGTATATCGCCTCACCAACTCATCAAACGCGCGCGTGTTCCCCTCTTGGGCCAACGACACCAACTCAATGTCAGTCGAAGATTCGTAGTTGGCCCTGGGTTCACTCATTCAATTGATTTTCCTCAGGCCTCGAATTACTCTCAGCCAAAGGATTGACCCATAAGAAAACATTTCTTTGCCCCTAGGACAAGCGTTTCTTCAACTTCCTCTTTCTCACTTGTGCTCACCCAACCAGCAGCTATAGAACCAGCGTCAGGGGCCGTGGATGGCGAGCTCGCGAACCCCGCCAGGTCCTGACGGAAGCAACGGCAGCATGCCTTGTCATGCCGCGGTCCCCTGGCATTTATTCCTTTCCCTGCTTCCGCACGCTCCACTCATGGACGACGCCGCCCCCCTTATCGACCTCTACAGCGACGACCACTTCATGCGTGAAGCGCTCAGACAAGCCCGCCGCGCCGCCGCCCAAGACGAAGTCCCCATCGGCGCCATCATCGTCCACGACCGCCAAATCATCGCTCGTTCCTGGAACCAGGTCGAAACCCTCAAAGACGCCACCGCCCACGCCGAAATGCTCGCCCTCACCCAGGCCCAAAGCGTCTTCGGCGACTGGCGCCTTACCGACTGCGATCTCTACGTCACCAAAGAACCCTGCCCCATGTGCGCAGGAGCCATCGTCCACACCCGCATCCGCCGCGTCATTTTCGGTTGCCCAGATGTCAAAGGCGGTGCCGCCGGCGGCTTCTGGAATCTCCTCCAAACCGACAACCTCAATCACCGTTGCGAGGTCAGTTCCGGCATTCTCGGCGATGACTGTGTCGCCATCCTCAAAGATTTCTTCGCCCAGGCCCGCCGCCGCAAGGCAGATGGCACCCATCACCAAAAGGGCCTCGGCATCACTCCCCCCGTATTCGACGGCCCCTAACCTCTGCCCGGCCACCCAGTATTTTCTTCAAAAAACGGCACCGCTTGCCCGTTTGTATTCTATAGCCCATGGCCATCCTCCTTCGAACCCTCCTGTTGCTCCTGCTACTAGCGCTGCCCTCACTCGCTGAGGCTGGAGTCTCCTTCAACAAGGACATCCGCCCCATCCTAGCGGACGCCTGCTTCCACTGCCACGGCCCCGACCCCGGCACCCGCAAAGCCAGTCTCCGACTCGACACCGAAGCCGGCTTCTTCGACCCCGCCAGCGGCCCCACCGTCGTCAAAGGCAAACCCGACGAAAGCCCCCTTTATCAACGCCTCCTCAACAAAGACCCCGAGGAAGTCATGCCTCCCCCTGAGGCCCATCGACAACTCAAACCCAGCGAAATCGCTCTCCTCAAAACCTGGATCTCCGAAGGCGCCCCCTGGCAACCCCATTGGAGCTTCATCACCCCCACCCGCCCGGCTCTGCCTCCGGTCAAAGAGAGCGATTGGGTGCGCAATCCCATCGACTCCTTCATCCTGGCCGGCCTCGAATCCAAAAACCTCTCCCCCGCCCCGGAAGCCGATCCCCGCGCCCTCATTCGTCGTGTCTCGCTAGACCTCACCGGTCTTCCCCCTTCTTCAGACCTCCTCACCCGTTACCTTCCCAAAACCCCAAATAGTCCCCTCTCAGACACCACCTACTCCCAACTCATCGACGAACTCCTCCAAAGCCCTGCCTTCGGCGAACACCGCGCCCGCTACTGGCTGGACGCCGCTCGTTATGCCGACACCCACGGCATGCACTTCGACAACTATCGCGAAATGTGGCCCTACCGCGACTGGGTCGTCTCCGCCTTCAACAACAACCTCCCTTTCGACCAATTCACCACCGACCAAATCGCTGGCGACCTCCTCCCCAATCCCACCACCGAGCAACTCATCGCCACCGGATTCCAACGCTGCAACATCACCACCAATGAAGGTGGCACCATCGACGAAGAAAACCTCGCTCTTTATGCCGCAGACCGCGTCCAAACCATCGGCTGGGTCTACCTCGGCCTCACCACCAATTGCTCTCAGTGCCACGATCACAAATTCGATCCCATCACCCAGCGCGACTACTACTCCCTCGCCGCCTTTTTCCGCAACACCACCCAAGGCCCAAAGGACGGTAACAGCAAAGACGGCAAAGGCCCCGTCCTCGTCGTCCCCTCCGCGCAAGACAAACCCAGATGGACCGCTCTACCCGCCGAAATCGCCGCCGCCACCACCAAACGCGAAGAGCGCCGCAGCCAAGCCCACGCCGACTTTGACACTTGGCTAGCCACCGCCACCCCGGACGCTCTCGACAAACAAATCCCCTCCAAAAACCTCGACCTCCACGTCCCCCTCAACGAAGGCAGCGGCAATTCCGCCGCCGGCACCTGCGGCGGCCCCATGACAGCCAAGGCCACAGGTCAAGTCTCCTGGACCCCCGATGGCAAACTCGGCCCCGCTCCTGTCATGAACTCCGGTGGCACCTTCGATCTCGGTGCAGCAGGCGACTTCGAAAAAGACCAGAAATTCAGCTATGGCGCCTGGATCAAAGCCGGACGCAACGGCGTCTCGGGTGGCATCTTGGCCCGCATGGACGAAAAAAACGGCTATCGCGGCTGGGACCTTTTCCAATCCGACAGCGCCCTCAGCGTTCACATCGTCTCCGCTTGGTCAAGCGAAGCCATCAAAGTCTCTACCCGCAATGCTGTCGTCAAAGCCGGCACCTGGCAGCATGTCTTTGTCACATACGACGGCTCAGGCAAAGCCAAAGGAGTCAAAATCTTCGTCGATGGTGCCGATCAAAAACTCAACATCGACATCGACACCCTCAAACCCACCAGTTCCATCCGCACCACCACCGCCCTTCGCGTCGGCCAGCGCAGCCATGGACAATACTTCGCTGACGGAGCCGTCCAAGACGTCCGCGTCTATTCTCGCCAAATCACCCCACAAGAAATCGCTCGCATCCGCGATGTCGGCCCGCTTCGCGGCATCCTCGCCGCCACCGCCTCCAGCCGCACTCCCCAGCAACGTGAAGCCCTCTACGGCCATTTCCTCACCACGATCGACCCCACCTACAAGACCCTCAATAAGGCCGTTGTCGCACTCGAAACAGAATCCAAAACCATCCAGGCACGCAGCCCCGTCACCCACGTCCAAGTCGAAAAAACCGACTCTCCCCCCATGGCCAACGTCCTCATGCGCGGCCAATACGATCAGGTCGGCGAACAAGTCCCCGCCGCCTCCCCTGCCGCCCTGCATCCTCTCAAAAAAGGTGCCCCCGGCAATCGCCTCGGACTCGCCCAATGGATCACCGACCCCGCCAATCCGCTCACCCCTCGCGTCACCGTCAACCGCTTCTGGCAGGAAGTCTTCGGCCAGGGTCTCGTCGCCACCGCAGAAGACTTCGGCATCATGGGCACCGCCCCCAGCCACCCCGAATTGCTCGACTGGCTCGCCGTCGAATTCCGCGAATCCGGTTGGGACACCAAGCAGTTCTTCAAACTCATCGTCTCTTCCGCCGCCTATCGCCAAGCCGCCATCACCACCCCGGAAAAACTCGAACTCGACCGCTCCAACACCCTCCTCAGCCGCGGCCCTCGCTTCCGCATGGACGCCGAAATGATCCGCGATTACGCCCTCGCCGCCAGCGGCACACTCTCCCCCAAAAGAGGTGGCCCCGGCACTCGACCCTATCAGCCCGAGAACATCTGGGACGTCGTCGGCCTTCCCGGCGCGGACACCCGCAAATACGTCCAGGATACCGGTGAAAATCTCTACCGCCGCACCCTCTACAACTTCTGGAAGCGCATGGCCCACTCCCCCAACATGGACATCTTCAACGCTCCCAGCCGAGAAACCTGCGCCGTCCGCCGCGACCGCACCAACACCCCCCTCCAAGCCCTCGTCACCCTCAACGACCCGCAATTCGTCGAAGCCGCTCGTCGCCTGTCCGAAACGCTTCTTCAAAACCACCCTGGCAACCCCTCCTCACTTCTTCAAGACCTCGCCGAGCGCGTCCTCGCCCGCCCCTTCCGCTCCCCCGAACTCACCATCCTCACCCAATCCTACCAGGACCTCCTCGCTCACTACCAAGCCCAACCCGCCGACGCCCAGGCCCTCATCACCGTTGGCGATTCCAAACCTTCGTCTTCTCTCAATCCCGCCGAACTCGCCGCCTGGACCATGGTCTGCAATCAAGTCATGAACTTGGACGAAGCGCTCAACAAATAGCGCCACATCGGTCTATTCGAAGTCTTGTCTCCCGACAAACTTCTGCTTTCCCCGGGCACGTTTCCACCTATCACTCTCCCCCATGCCCGAACACGTCCTCGTCATCCCCCGCGCCCTCTTCGATGAACTCGGCAGCTTCCAGGGTTTCCACCCCGACGCCGAACGCTACCTCTCCGCCATCCTCGCCCCAGGTGCCAACTTCTTCATGGAGCGCCCCGCCGCCGAACTCGACCCCACCCACAAACAACTCATCCCCTACTCCCTCTTCCACCACAACGGCCGCTACCTCTGCTACACCCGCGGCGGTGCCTCCGGCGAAAAACGCCTCCACGCCAAACGCAGCGTCGGCATCGGCGGCCACATCAACCCCATCGACGAAGCCCACGACGGCCTCGGCCGCTCGCTCTATTTCAATTCCATCGACCGCGAGATCGCCGAGGAACTCGTCCTCTCCGGCAGCCACACCCAACGCGTCATCGGCCTCATCAATGACGACTCCAACGAAGTCGGCTCCGTCCACCTCGGCGTCGTCCACGTCTTCGACCTCGAAAATGACAACGTCCTATCCAATGAAGACGCCATTCAAGACCTCGCCTTCCACCCACTTGAGGGCCTAGTCGCTGACCTCGATTCGCTGGAGAGCTGGTCACGCATCTGCATTCAACACCTAGCCGGCATCGCATGAATCATCCCCTCACCTTCACCCCCCTTCCCCAGCAACGCATCTGGGGCGGTCGCCAACTCGAGACCCGGTTTCATCGCACCCTCCCGGACCCCTCGGCTCCCTATGGCGAATCCTGGGACCTGGTCGATCGTGAGGAAGCTCAAAGCGTCGTCGCCAGTGGCCCCGAATCTCTCGTCGGCCTCTCGCTGCATGACCTCTGGACCCGGCACCGCCAGCCTCTCTTCGGTCCCTCCCTCGCCTCCCATCCCTCCCCCCGTTTCCCTCTGCTCATGAAGATCCTCGACGCCCGCGAGGATCTCAGCCTTCAAGTCCATCCCCCAGAGCACCTCGCCACCGAACTCCACGGCGAACCCAAAACCGAAATGTGGTTCATCGCCCACGCCGAACCCGGAGCCAAAATCTACGCTGGCCTCCACCCCGGCGTCACCCGCGAGGCCTTCCTCGCAGCCCTCGCCAACGGCACCGCCGCCGACCTCGTCCACGTCCTCCATCCTCGCACCGGCGATTGCCTCTTCATCCCCTCCGGCCGCCTTCACGCCATCGGCGCCGGCCTCCTGATCTACGAAATCCAGCAAAACAGCGACACCACCTATCGCGTCTTCGACTGGAATCGACTCGGCCTCGATGGCAAACCTCGCGACCTCCATGTCGAACAATCCCTCGCCTCCATCGACTTCACCGACATCGCCCCCACCTTCCAAACCCCTGACCCCGACGGCAGCCTCGTGTCCTGCCCCCACTTCGACGTCCGCCTCGGCAGCAGCACCACCACCCCCGTCATCGGCGGCTCCCACCCCACCGAAAGCCTCACTCTCGCCGTCACCCAAGGCAGCCTTCAAATCGGCACCGCTCCCGTCCTAACCACCGGCACCTTCGCGCTCCTCCCCCCAGCCTCCAACACCCCTCACCGCCTCGGCCCCGAAACCACCCCGGACCCCCAGTGGCTCGAAATCCGCCTGCCTCCCGCCTAGAGCATTTTAAGAAAAGATGTGGCCGTTGATTTGGGAGCGCCGGAGGTGGAGATGGGCCGTTGGCAGCGCCGGGGCATATGAGAACATACGTCCCAAGCTGACAACGGACCAGATCCGCCTCCGCCGCCCCAAAGAAGCGGCTACAGTTTTGCTTAAACTGCTCTAATTCATCTCACCCCTTCACCTTGCTGACCAACCGCACTCCATCGATCCGCATCGCCTTATCCACCGCCTTGCACATGTCGTAAATCGTCAACGCCGCCACACTCGCCGCTGTCAGCGCCTCCATCTCCACCCCGGTCGCCGCCACCGTCCGCGCCACCGTCGTAATCCGGATCCCCCCAGCCTTCGCATCCGGCACAAAATCCACCGCCACCTTCGACAAAGGAATCTGGTGACAAAGTGGTATCAAGAGCTGCGTCTGCTTCGCCGCCTGAATCCCGGCCACCCGCGCCACCGCCAGCACGTCCCCCTTCGGCGTCTGCCCATCCGCAATCATCCGCAGCGTCTTCTTCCCCAGCACAATGAAAGCCTCCGCCACCGCCTCACGCATCACCGCCGGCTTCGCCGACACATCCACCATCGACGCCCGCCCGGCCTCATCCAAATGACTCAATCGCTTCATCCCCCACCCAACCACAAAATCCCCCACCCGCCAATCCGCAATCCACAATCCACTTTCCATCCCGCCCACCCCTGCTACTCCTCCTGCTATCCCGTCGATGCGCCCCACCCCTCTCCTCCTCCGCCTCGCACTCACCTGGACCGCCTTCGGTCTCCTCGCCTCCATCTGGCCCACTACCCTTGGCATCCCCTGGCTCATCTCCGGCCTCCTCCTCGCCACCGCCGCTCTCATTGACCCCCTCTCACTTCCCAAAGCCCGCCACCTCCAACTTCAGCGCTCCCTCCCGGGCCGTTTCGCTCTCGGCAGCCCCGCCCCCGTCACCCTCACCTTCTCCCATTC
>JARXAL010000079.1 GCA_029865835.1 Verrucomicrobiaceae bacterium | reverse complement strand
CACCCCCACCCTGCACTCCTGGCAGACCCGCCTCACCGCCACCGAAACCCAGCTCACCAACGACGAATCGAACCCCTGGCGCATCACCCCCATCTCAGACGCCCCACCCACCGTCGCCCTCACCGAGCCCGCCGACCTCATGCAGCTCCTCCCCGACGAAAGCCTCCGCGTCATCGGCCTCGCCAGCGACGACGTCGGCCTCAAGTCCGCCACCCTCCGCACCACCATCAACGCCGGCACCCCCGCCGACATCCCCCTCACCCTCCCCACCGCCACCCGCGAGCACGAGTTGAATCACCTCCTCGCCCTCGCCCCCCTCCAGCTCAAAGGCGGCGACTCCCTCCTCATCCAGTTCACCGTCACCGACCTCAAAGGCCAGACCGCCGAAAGCCCCCCCATCCGCCTCGCCATCCAGGAGCAAACCGTCGACCCCAAACTCCGCGCCTGGGCAGACGCCCAACAGCGCCTCGCTCAAACCGCCACCGATCTCGAAACCCAAACCCGCGAGCTCAAAGAAGCCGCCTCCAAGGTCAAAAAAGACGCCGCCCTCGCCAAAAAAGACCAACCCGCCAATGACCCCGATGGCCAGCTCGCACGCCTCAAAGCCGCCCTCGACACCTCCACCCAGCTCGCCGACGACCTCTGGACCCAGCTCCAAACCGCCGCCCGCACCGCCCCCGACCAGCTCGCCGCCGAAGAAGCCCGCATCCTCGGCCAGCGCATCGCCCAGCTTCGCCAGTCCGCCCTCCCCCAGGTCGCCGCCTCCGCCACCGAACCCATCTCCTCCACCGACCCCCTCCGCCGCGCCACCAGCGACGCCGACGCCGCCGCAGACGCCATCAGTAAAGCCGCCACCCTGTTCGCCGCCGAAGCCACCGCCCAGATCGCCAACCGCGCCGCCGAGCACCTCAAACGCCAGGAAGCCAACCTCGTCCAAACCGCCCTCACCGCCAATCGCGACACCGACCAGCGCCCCCGCTGGCAGGAGCAGCAGCGCGCCGCCATCGCCTCCACCCAAGCCCTCAACGAAGACCTTCAGGCCCTCGAAAAAACTCACCCCGACCGCGGCCAAACCCGCGCCCTCGAAAAACTCCGCGACGAACTCACCGACACCACCACCGACCTCCGCACCTCCCTCGACAACCCCGAGCAAAAGAAAAGCCCCGAGCACCTCTACGGCGCCGCCGACAACCTCCGCAACCGCCTCCAAAAAACCGCCGACCAAACCCGCGCCATCGCCGAAACCACCGCCCAAAAGGCCGCCCAACTCCGCGAGCAACTCAGCAAACAGGACAACCCCGCCCTCGCCGCCCTCGACGAAGCCAAAGCCTCCCTCCAGGACGCCGCCAAACAAGCCGCCGCACCCCCCACCGCCAAAAAACCCAAACCCACCAAAGACGGCCTCACCCCCGAACAGCACGCCCAGCAAAAACTCGCCGAAGCCGCCCGCCAGCTCCAGGATCAGGCCGACCTCCGCGCCCAATCCACCGACCCCGCAGACGCCGCGGCCGCACTCGACACCAACCGCCTCTCCCGCGCCGCCGACCAACTCGCGCGCGATGCCCAACAAGCCGCTGCTACACCCGAAACCGCCGCCCCCACCCTCGCCACCGCCGCCCAAAAAGCCACCGACCTCTCCCAGGCCGCCCGCACCCTCCAGGCTGAAGCCAAACTCCAATCCGCCGCCCAAACCCTCGCCCAGGCCGCCAACACCCCCGCCCCCACCACCAAGGCCGACCCCCAGCAGTTCGCCCGCACCGCCGCCAACACCCAGGCCGCCAGCGAAGCCCTCCGCAGCGCCGCCGAACCCCTCCGCAAAAACCCCGCCACCCAGCAGCCCGCCACCCTCGCCCAACAAGCCGCCGACCAGGCCCGCACCGCCGCCCAGCAGCAGACCGACCAGGCCCGCCAGGCCACCCAAAACCCCGACCACCAACCCCAATCCTCCCCCCAGACCGCCCAGGCCGCCGACCTCGCCCAGCAGGCCGCCACCGCCCTCGCCCCCCAGACCGAAGCCGCCCGCCAGACCCTCGACCAGCTCACCCCCGCCGTCAGCGACATGATGCGCCAGCTCGCCCAGGACCTCAAAACCAGCCAGCAGCAGACCCAAACCACCGCCGACCAGGCCAAAGCTGAAAAACCCGTCGCCGAAGTCGCCCAGCAGGCTCAGGACCTGCAGCCGCAAACCACCGAAAACACCCAGCGTATGGAGTCCCTCCAATCCGCCCTCCGCCAGGAAGCCAATCAAGCCGACCTCGCCCAGGCCCAGGAACGCCAAATGGCCCGCAGCGCCGACGTCGCCCTCGAACAAATGCGCCAGAAATCTCCGCAAATCGCCGACAACCTCAAGCAAGCCACCCAGGCCAGCCAAAGCCAACCCCAAGCTCAGGCCCTCCAAAAAGCCGCCGACACCCAGCAGCAGACCGCCCAGGCCCTCGACCAACTCGCCCAAAACTTCGAGAAAATGGAAAACGGCGAAACCCTCACCCCCGAGCAGCTCGCCGCCATGAACCAAATGGAGCAGGAACTCGGCGTCCAGCAGCAGCTCGACGAAGCCTACCAACGCGCCGAAGCCCTCGCCCAACTCGAACAAACCGCCCAGGAAGACCCCGCCGCCGCCCTCGCCCTCCTCGAAAAAGAGCTCGCCGCCAACGCCACCATGAAAAAAGCCCTCGCCGACATCGGCCAGACCACCGCCCAGACCACCGAACAGCAGCTCACCGCCCAGGCCAATCAACCCGCCTTCCTCGGCACCGCCGCCGAAGCCGCCGCCCACGAATTGCAGCGCGTCGCCCGCCACGAAAACCGCCTCAGCCAGACCCCCGCCGCCCAGGCCGTCGCCGAAGCCGCCCAACAGCTCCAGCAAACCGCCCAAGACACCAAAGCCACCCCCGGAAACGCCACCCCACAAAAAAGCCAGGCCGCCACCCAGTCCGCCCAAAAAGCCACCGCCGCCGCCACCACCGCCGCCGCCACCACCCTCCCTACCCCCGGCAGCACCTTAGGCGACCAAATCCAAGCCACCGCCCTCGCCCAAGCCCTCGACCAGCTCGACCAAACCCTCAACCCCCAAACCAGCAGCCCCGGCCAGCAACAGCCCGGCCAGGAAGGCCAACCCGAACAGGGACAGCAAGGCCAGCAACAGCAGCAGCAAAACCAGCAGTCCGCCCAGCAAAGCCTCGCGGATGCCCAACAAAGCCAGCAGCAATCCATGTCCCAGAGCCGCAACCAAGGCCAGGTCCCCGGCTCCCAGCCCAACCAGCAAAACACCGCCCAAAAAGACAGCCCCCCCTCGCAAAACTCCGAGCAATCCAGCGAAGGCGGCAACTTCCAAACCGTCGTCAAAGAAGGCGAACTCGCCGGCCAAATAATGATCGTGCCCGGCGACTGGGGCCACCTCCCCACCCGCACCGCCGAAGGCCTCACCGAAGCCACCCGCCAAGACGCCCCCCCCGAATACCGCGCCGCCATCGAAAACTACTACAAAGCCATCGCCACCCAGTCCCAAAAATAACCCCCGCCCCACCTCCCCCCAGTGGGGCGACCGGCTCGGTCGCCCGCATCAGCCCGCCCCCCCGCCGCCACCCTCCCCCCTTCTGTAGTCCCGCCTTTAGGCGGCACCCCCAACTTCCATCTTCAAACTCCCATCTCCCGCGGCAAAGCCGCCTCTCTCCCCTTCGTGCCTTAGTGCCTTCGTGTGAGCCCTTCCCCGAACACCACAATGGCAGTTGCCCCCTCGCGGGTCGCAACTGCCATGTCCAAGTCAGTTCGTGAGTTCTGACCTGAGGTCTTGGGGGGGAAAGAACCCGTGGCTGAAGGGTGCGCTAACCTCATCTCCCGAACAAAGCAGCACTTCACCCTCAGCCTTCCAGGCAGGTTCAATTACCGGGAATGAAGTTCTTCCGCCCTTGCAAGGTGGCTTTTAAGTGTCGGTGTCATCTTATCCACCCACATCTTCAAATCGCTGTTCTTCGCGTCTTTCGACTCCGCTTCAAAGTGATCCACACACGTCTTGTGTGAGCTCACCACCGCCGCCAGGAAGGCCTTGTCAAACGCCGCCCCGCTGACCTTTTCCAGATCTTGGAATGTCTTCGCATCCGCAGGGTCAACAACCGCTGAAAGGTCGATCCCTTTATCGACCGCCAATTGCTTCAGCTCCGCATTCGCCCCCGTATGATCCGCCACCAGCTTCTCAGCAAAGGCCTTCACATCCGCATTCTGAACTTTCATCACGCCGAGTTCAGCAATCTTGACCATGCCCAACCCAGCGGCGGCCTCGTGTTTCACAAACTGAACATCAACGGGGTTCAGCGTATCCTTCGGCAGCGCCTGGGCCTCAGGCAACGCCATGGCAGCGGCAAACAAAGCAAGCGCCAGCCCTGTCAGTGTCTTTCTGGAACGGTCAGTGGTTTTCATTGGAGTTTTCATGGTAGGTGTTTGGTTTCTCATAAGGCCAATCGATAGAACACCCCCCCGCCCATCTCCATGGGGTGAAACCCGACTTCAATTCGCCACCCGCCTGATCCCCTCAACCCACCCTCATGAAACAGGTAGGGTTATACCCCATAGCAGCCCTCCCCCTCTTCCCCGACCTTGAAAGGAGTGAGCTACCCCCACCCCAAACCAACGCCACATACTATTCCCCGACCCAATCCAAATCCACCAGGTGGCCTTCCCCGCTCACCCCAAAGCTCCCCCTCCCGCACCGGCCCATGAAAACCAAATCCAACACCCATTTGGCAGACACCCCTTCCACCTCTCAGCGCACCCAACATGCCAAGCTCGCCCTCGGCGTCCAAGTCGCCGGCGTCGCTCTCGCTGACATCGACTACACCACCGGCCTCTTCCACCTCAGCGCCGAGGCCTCTGAACTCTTTGGTCTCGGCTCAGTCGCCCAAACCTTCCCCAAAAGCATCGTCCACGGCACCTTCCATCCAGGCGACCTCGATGCAATGCTGCCCCGCATCGCCGCATCAAAAGACCCCAAAGGCGATGGCTGGTTCGCCATGGATCACCGCATCGTCTGCCCCAACGGGGCCATCCGCTGGCTTCGCGTCCGCAAACAAGTTTACTTCGACGGCCCCGCCGACGCCCTCCAACCCGTTCACGCCGCCCTCGCCGCCATCGATGTCACCGACGACCACAACGCCGCAGACGCTGCCAATGCCCTGCGTGCCACAGACCAACGCCTTCGCCTCGCTGCCGAAATCACCGGCGTCGGCGTCTGGGAGTGGAACCTCGAATCCAACCTCGTCCTCTGGGATGCCCAAATGTTCCGCATCTACGGCCTCCCCCCCACCAGCGACAACCTCGTCCCCTACGCCACCCAGCGTAACGCCATCCTCCCCGAAGATCGCCCTCAACAAGACCTCCTGCTCAAAGACGCCCTCCTCTCCCTCGGCCGCAGCTCCCGCGAGTTCCGCATTCGCCGCGCCGATGACGGCACCCAACGCCACATCCGCTCCGTCGAACACGTCCAAACAGACAGCCAAGGCAAGGCCACCTCCGTCATCGGCACCATCCTGGACATCTCCGAATCCAAAACCTCAGCGGAGCGAATCAAACAATCCGAAATCCGCTACCGCCGCCTCTTTGAGGCCGCTCATGACGGCGTCCTATTGCTCGATCCCGCCACCAACAAAATCACCGATGCCAACCCCTTCATGACCTCCCTGTTGGGCTATTCCAAGGACCAGCTCGTCGGCAAGGAACTCTTCGAAATCGGCTTCCTCAAAGACGAAACCTTCAGCCGCACAGCCTTTGCCAAACTCAAGACCGATCACGAAATCCGCTACGAGAACCTGCCCCTGCGGAACTCCCACGGCCACCATCAAGAAGTCGAAGTCGTCGCCAATCTCTACGACGAAGGCGGTCACAACATCATCCAATGCAACATCCGCGACATCACCGCCCGCAAACAGGCTGAAACAGTTCTCCTCCGCAGCAAAACCCTCTTCACCAGCCTCATCAATCAAGCCCCCGTTGGCGTCTATGTCGTGGACTCTCAATTCAGACTCCAGCAGATCAACCCCATGGCCGTGCCCAACTTCGCAGGCATCAAACCCCTCGTCGACCGTGACTTCGCTGAAATCGTTCACCTGATCTGGCCCAAAAAGGTCGCCTCAGACATCATCAAGCGCTTCCGCCACACCCTCGCCACCGGCCAACCCTATCAAGCGCCCGACATCTCAGCCAAACGCCAAGACACCGGCATCAAAAAAATCTACGAATGGTCCATCCAACGTGTCGAACTTCCCGGCTCCGATTTCGGCGTCGTCTGCTTTTTCAGCGACATCACCGAACGCACCCAGGAATCGGAAGCCATCCTCCACCTCGCCGTTGCCAATGCTCTAAACGACAAACTCAAGCGCACCCTCGTCCAACAGCAGGTCACCGCCGACGCCCTCGCCGCCAGCCAACTCCTCACCAACCAACTGTTGAAGGAATCCCGCCTCATGCGCCAGGCTCAGCAAAACCTCACCCGTCGTCTCATCACCGCCCAGGAAGACGAACGCAAACGCGTCAGCCGGGACCTGCATGACGTCATCGCCCAATCACTCACCGGCATCAATTTCAGCCTCTCCAGCCTGCTCACCCAACCCAACGCCACCCCGCCTGACCTCCGAAAGAAACTCAAATCCACCCAGAGCCTCATCGAACAGTCAATTGACACCGTCCACCGCTTCGCCCGCGACCTCCGCCCCGCCATGCTCGATGACCTCGGCATCATCCCCTCACTCATGACCTACACCCAGGAGTTCTCCAAACACAACCACATCACCGTCACCGTCACCGCGGATCCAGCAGTCGAAAAGCTCAACTCCAGCAGCCGCACCGTCTTGTATCGCATCGCCCAGGAGGCCCTCAACAACATCGCCCATCACGCCCACGCCACGCTTGCCGACATTCGCCTCAGCCTCATGGACTCAAAGGTTCACATGGAAATCCAGGACAACGGCTCCGGCTTCACCGTCAGCGGCTTCACCTGCGCAGAGAAACCCAAGCGCCTCGGACTCCTAGGCATGAAGGAACGTGTCGAAATGGTGGGTGGCCAGTTTGACATCGACTCCGCACCAGGCTGCCCCACCACCATCCGTGTCACTCTCCCCTCTCAGCCCACCAAACGCGCCCGCGCCAAAATCCCCTCATGAGTACCATCACTGTTCTAATCGCCGATGATCACGCCATCGTCCGGCAAGGCCTCCGCGCCCTTCTCGCCACCGAGCCTGACATCCAAATCGTCGGCGAAGCCACCAATGGCCAGCAAGCCGTTGTCCTCGCTCACAAACTCGTCCCCGACATCGTCATCCTCGACCTCTCCATGCCTCTCCTCAATGGCATGGACGCCATTCAGCGCATCCAGGAATGCACCACCGCCTCCATCAAAATCCTCATTCTCTCCTCCTACGCCGAACCGGCTTACGCACGCCATGCCCAGTCATTAGGCGCCTCCGGTTACATCACCAAACAATGCGACTCCCACCTCATCGCCACCGCCATCCGCCGCATCCACAGCGGCGAACTCTACTTCACCCCCTCCCACCACCTCACCGTCCAATGCCCGTAGTGCCAACGGTCACCACCTTCTTGCCGCAGTCTCCCACATTCAAAACCACACCTCGGTAAAGAAACGCCCTCCCCCCAACGTTACCTCCATCCGCATGCCCCTTTTTCTCTCAGCGTTCAAAGTTCTACGTTCCACGTTCAGCGTTCTCCTCCTTCCCCCCCTCCTCCTCCCCGCCCAGCA
>JARXAL010000292.1 GCA_029865835.1 Verrucomicrobiaceae bacterium | reverse complement strand
CCTTGATTCGGATGTTCATCCCCTTGTCCAGCCTCGCCTTCGCCTCAAGGTAGGTCGCCTCGGTCTCCAAAATGAATCGCAATTGCACATCCTTGCCCTGCACCGAATTGAAAAAGAGTTTGTCCCAAAGGACCGCACTCGCCCGAATCTCGGGAACAATCATCATGTAGGGTCCATTCATCGGATCCCCCCCTTCCACCAGCGCCTCCGTCTCCTTGCTCGAAGACGCCAAAAGTGATTTCGCATACGGATGCTGTGACCGCTCCAAAAGACGATTCCTCACCTTAATCGAGTCGCCCTCACTGCCCACTTTCTCTCGCACGGTCGTCCGCTTCAAAAGACGGTAGCTCAAACGAGCCATGACCCTTTGTGGTAGGCTCGCAGGTTTTGGGGCGCCCGCGCCAAAAACCACCTGACTCAAGCTAGAAAGAATGGCATCAGCCAATGCTTCCTTATCCGTTGAGTACAGTGCTGCCACCGCTTCCATCGGACTGATGAGCCGCAGATCAACACCCCCCGACCCCGCATTAGGAGTTCCATCGCCGAAAGTAGATCGATTGCTTGGAATGTCAGTCATTGACCTAGATTGTGCTACAACCCGAGTGAAGCGGCAACCCCATTTGACAGATCAACCGTTTCTCCCTGTTATGGCAGGTCCGTTTTACCCATCAAAAAGCGAACCCACTCCCGGGCCGCGCCACGGCCTTCGTTGAATGCCCAAACGACGAGCGACTGACCCCGACGGCAATCCCCAGCGGCAAAGACTCCGGGGAGACTCGTGGTGTACTTCTCGTGCTCAGCTTTGATGTTGGTTCGGGCATCACGCTCGACATTGAGCGCATCAAGCAGGGGCTGCTCTGGTCCCAGGAAGCCCATGGCCAGCAAAACGAGTTGCGCCGGAAGGACTCTCTCCGTCCCAGGAACCTTTTGCGGTCCAAAGTTACCCTTGTCGTCCTTCTTCCACTCAACATTGACGACATGAACAGCTTTGACGTTGCCGTTCTCGTCCCCTTCAAAATGCGTCGCGGTGGTAAGATAGACCCGTGGGTCATCGCCAAATCGTGCCGCAGCCTCTTCCTGGCCGTAGTCCATCTTGTAAGTCTTCGGCCACTCAGGCCAGGGATTGTTGGCGGCACGGACAAGCGGCGGCTTCGCCATGATCTCTAGTTGGGTGACACTGTTGCAACCATGGCGCAAGCTCGTCCCAACACAGTCCGTGCCCGTATCCCCCCCACCAATGATCACCACATCTTTTCCAGCAGCCGTGATACCCGTGGCATCGGCGTCAAGAACCGCGCGGGTATTGGCCGTCAGGAAGTCCATGGCGACATGAATGCCCTTCAACTCACGGCCCGGAATCGGCAAATCACGAGCTTTCGTGGCTCCTGTGGCAACAATGATGGAATCGAAATCTTTGCGGAGTTGCTCAGCAGTGATGTCAGTGCCGACGTTGACGTTGCACTTGAAAATCACACCCTCATCCTCCAGCAACTTCACTCGGCGGAGCACCACTTCGTTCTTATCCAGTTTCATGTTTGGAATCCCATACATGAGCAAACCACCGGGACGATCTGCGCGCTCAAAAACCGTGACCAAGTGACCCGCCTTGTTCAACTGGGCGGCGGCACTGAGGCCCGCAGGACCCGAACCGATGATGGCTACCTTCTTGCCAGTGCGCTTCTGCGGAGGCTCAGGCTTGACCCAGCCCTCTTCCCAGCCCTTGTCAATGATCGAGACTTCGATGTTCTTGATCGTGACAGGTGGATTGTTGATACCAAGCACACAGGAACCCTCGCAAGGAGCAGGACAAACACGGCCCGTGAATTCTGGGAAGTTGTTGGTCTTGTGCAGGCGGTCAAGCGCCTCCTGCCAAAGGCCGCGGAACACCAGGTCATTCCATTCAGGGATCAGATTGTTGATCGGACAACCACTGGCCATCCCACTGATCAGCGATCCACTATGACAAAAAGGAATGCCGCAATCCATGCACCGCGCACCTTGCTTCTTGAGCCGGTCCTCGGGTAGGTGCAGGTGGATTTCCTTCCAGTCTTTGACCCGCTCAAGCGGATCGCGGTCTGAAGGTAGTTCGCGTTCGAATTCAATGAAGCCTGTTGGTTTTCCCATGATCTCTTATCTTTAAAAAGGTGATTTCTATTTTTTAATGCCGCCTGTCAGTATCCTAACCGCCCCCAATCCGGGCGACGTCGCGAGCATTGGCTTCAAAAGCCGCATTGAGGGCATCATCCCCGACCAATCCGTCGTCTTTGGCCTTCTTGAGAGCTTTCAAAACGCGGGCGTAGTCTCGAGGCAAGACCTTCACAAACTTAGGCAGCATCTCCTCCCATAGAGCGACAACCTTAAACGCCTGTTGGCTTTTGGTAAGGTCGGCGTGCTTTTTGATGAGTTCGTAAAGCTCATCAATTTCTCCTTTGTCTTCGAGATTCAGCAGATCCACCATGCCGCTGTTACACCGCGTCGCGAAGTCACCCTTTTCATCGAGAACGTAAGCGATGCCGCCACTCATGCCTGCGGCGAAGTTCCGACCGGTGAGACCAAGCACCACCACACGACCACCTGTCATGTATTCGCAGCCATGGTCTCCCACGCCTTCCACAACAGTGTCCACTCCACTGTTTCGAACAGCAAAGCGCTCCCCTGCCATGCCACGAAGAAAGAGTTCGCCACTCGTGGCACCATACAGCGCGGTATTGCCAGCAATGATGTTTTCCTCCGCCAAGAAGGTGCTTCCCTCGGGTGGGTAGACGATGATGCGCCCGCCACTAAGGCCTTTGCCAATGTAGTCATTCCCATCCCCTTCAAGCTCCAGCGTGACCCCTTTGGGAACAAAAGCCCCAAAACTCTGCCCCGCACTGCCACGGAAATGCAAATGCACCGTATCGTCAGGCAATCCATGCCAGTGGCGTTTGGTGATCTCGTTGCCGAGAATCGTTCCAACGGTGCGATTGATGTTCCGAATCGGCACGTCGGCCCTGACCTTCTCCCCCTTCTCAATGGCCTCTTTGCAAAGAGGCAACAGGGTGGTGATATCAAGGCTTTTGTCGATGCCGTGATCCTGAGATTCCGTGCAGAATCGTCCAATCTCAGACCCCACTTTTGGACGGAACAGCAGGTTGGAGAAATCGAGTCCCTTGGCCTTCCAATGATCAACCGCCTTTCGAGCTTCCAGCATGTCCGTTCGGCCGACCATGTCTTCCAACTTCCGGAACCCAAGCTGCGCCATGAGCTCGCGCACTTCCTGAGCAATGAAGGTCATGAAGTTAACGGTGTATTGCGGATCACCCGTGAACTTGGCGCGCAAATCCGGGTTCTGAGTAGCCACGCCAACTGGGCAAGTGTTCAAATGGCAGACACGCATCATGATGCACCCCAGAGTGACCAGCGGCGCTGTGGCAAATCCGAATTCTTCAGCGCCCAGCAATGCGGCAATCACGACATCACGTCCGGTCTTCATTTGCCCGTCAGCCTCCACCACGATCCGCTTGCGCAAATCATTCAAGACGAGCGTTTGATGGGTCTCAGCAAGACCGAGTTCCCAAGGAATCCCAGCATGCTTCACAGATGTCTGTGGTGAGGCACCTGTTCCACCATCAAACCCTGAGATGAGAACCACATCCGAGTGAGCCTTGGCCACACCAGCCGCAATGGTACCGACGCCAACTTCGGAAACGAGTTTCACACTCACACGCGCTTCCCGGTTGGCGTTCTTCAAGTCGTGGATCAACTGGGCCAAATCCTCGATAGAATAAATGTCATGGTGAGGTGGCGGAGAAATCAACCCGACCCCAGGCGTGGAATGACGCACCTTCGCGATCCAAGGGTAAACTTTGCCTCCAGGTAGCTGCCCGCCTTCACCTGGTTTAGCACCCTGGGCCATTTTGATCTGAATCTCCTTGGCTTGAGACAGATAAAGGCTGGTCACACCAAACCGACCAGAGGCGACTTGCTTGATGGCGCTATTCTTTGAGTCCCCTTTTTCATTGGTCCAGGTGTAGCGCTCCGGATCCTCGCCTCCCTCACCAGTGTTCGACTTGCCGCCGACACGATTCATGGCAATCGCCAAGGCTTCATGCGCTTCACTGGAAATGGAACCATAACTCATGGCCCCTGTCTTGAAGCGCTTCATGATCGATTCAACGCTCTCGACCTCATCAATCGGCACGGGTGT
Organism: Verrucomicrobiaceae bacterium; assembly: GCA_029865835.1. Lineage (GTDB taxonomy): Bacteria > Verrucomicrobiota > Verrucomicrobiia > Verrucomicrobiales > Verrucomicrobiaceae > JAGRPD01. Next base: position 28,161 of record JARXAL010000292.1, on the reverse strand, counting down.
CTGTGCCACAAAATCAAGCAGTCCTCGAAGCGTATACTGCTGCTTCAATTGCTCGTCGACGAGCTTGCTGTAGACCTTGAAGGTATCAAAACTGCCCGTGCGAACGGCCTTTTGAAGTGTGTGGATCGTTAGCGGGTTAAAAAGGTGCGCCTCACCTTCCTTACGCCACTGATACTCGCCACCGACTTCCAGCGTTGGTGAATTGGCTTCACGGTCAGGGTAAGCATGGCTGTGACGCTGAATGGACTCCTTCGCAATGACGTTGATGTCAGCGCCTTCGATTCGGGTGCTGGTGTGCGTAAAATACTTGTCAACCACCGCCTGGTTCAGTCCCATGGCTTCAAAGATCTGTGCACCACGATAGCTCTGCATCGTCGAGATGCCAATCTTCGACGCAACTTTGATGACGCCCTTAGTGGCAGCCTTGATGAAGTTGTAGACCGCCTTCTTGTGGTCCACATTCACCAACAGGCCCTGGCGAATCATGTCATCCAGCGTTTCAAACGCGAGGTAGGGGTTGATGGCTCCACAACCATAACCAATCAGCGTGCAGAAGTGATGCACTTCTCGCGGTTCTCCAGACTCTAGCACAATATCACACCGGGTGCGGGTGCCCTTCCGGATGAGATGATGGTGCAGACCGCCAACAGCAAGCAACGCTGGGATCGGCGCCTTCGATTTGCCGACACCACGGTCAGACAGGATGAGAATGTTTTTACCGTCTGCAATCAGCTTGTCAGCCTGCGCGCAAAGGTCATCCATGGCTTTTTCGAGGCCTGCAGCACCAGCTGTCGGATCAAACAGGATTTCCAATGTCGCGGAGGAAAATTGCCCCTGTGCAATACCCTTTAGCTTGGCCAGTTCTTCGTTGCTAAGAATCGGCGTCTTCAGTTCGATGAGATGGCAGCTTTCAGGCCGCGGATCGAGCAAGTTCCCTTCTGCCCCAATGGTGGTGACGGATGACGTCACAATCTCCTCGCGAATGCAATCAATGGGAGGGTTCGTGACCTGCGCAAACAGTTGGTGGAAGTAATCATAAACCAGCTTCGATTTGTCTGAGAGGACCGCAATCGGTGTATCTGTTCCCATCGAACCAATGGCTTCGACCCCATCCCTAGCCATCGGAGTCATGAGCAAACGAAGATCTTCAAATGTGTATCCAAAGGCAAGTTGACGCTGCAGCACAGTCTTGTGATCCACCTCTGGGAGTGAGACCGCATCCTTCACATCCGCAAGCTTCACCAAGTGCTTGTCCAACCAATCACGATAGGGCTTCTCCGATGCGATCTGCTCCTTGATCTCTTCATCCGGAACGATGCGACCTTCGACCATGTTCACAATGAACATTTTCCCAGGCTGCAAACGGCCCTTGTGAGCAACATTTTCAGGAGCGACAGGCAATACCCCGGCTTCGGAACCCATGATCACAAGATCATCCTTCGTAACGTAGTAGCGTGAAGGACGCAGACCATTGCGGTCCAAAGTCGCACCGATCATGGTTCCATCCGTGAAGGCCACGGAAGCAGGACCATCCCAGGGCTCCATGAGACAGCTGTGGTATTCATAGAAGGCCTTTTTCGCCTCACTCATCGACTCATGACCGCTCCACGGCTCAGGAATCATCATCATAATCGCATGGGGCAACGAGCGCCCCGCCAAAACCATCAGTTCCAATGCATTGTCAAAAATCGTGGAGTCCGAACCATCCACATTGATGACGGGCTTGATCTTTTGGATGTCATCCCCAAACAGCTCAGACGCCAGCAGGGACTCCCTTGCCTTCATCCAGGAGATGTTGCCCCTCAACGTGTTGATCTCTCCGTTGTGCGCAATGTAACGATACGGGTGCGAGCGCTCCCAGTTCGGGAACGTGTTCGTGGAGAAGCGCGAATGAACCAGCGCCAAAGCCGAGTCCATCTCTGGATTTCTCAAGTCCTTAAAGTAAGCCCCCACCTGATGAGGCGTCAGCATGCCCTTGTAAACCAGCGTCCGACAACTCAAGCTTGGCGCATACCAAAACGTGTCCACTTTAGCAGCACGGATAGCCATGTGGGCCATTTTCCGGATCACATAAAGCTTCCGCTCAAAGGCGACTTCATCCGCCAGAGCCGGACCCCGGGCGATGAAAACCTGACGCATAAACGGCTCACTGGCTTTGGCGGACTTACCCAAAGTGCTGTTATCCGTCGGAATATCCCGCCAGCCAAGCACAGGACACCCTTCTCCCGAGGCTATTTTTTCAAAAATGGCCTGCGCCTCATCACGAGCGGCGCAATCGGGTGAGCAGAACAAATTGGCCACCCCATATTTGCCCTGCTCCGGCAGATTGATACCCACCTCAGCAGCGGCCTTCTTTAAAAAGGCGTCGGGTATCTGAATGAGGATACCGGCTCCATCACCAGTATTCTCTTCCACACAGGCACCGCGGTGGTCCAGATTTTCAAGAATCGTGAGCGCATTGGCCACGATTTCGTGGGATTTTTTGCCCTTCATATGACAGACAAACCCGACGCCGCAGGCATCGTGTTCGTTGCTCGGATCATAGAGGCCTTGTTTCGGTGGGAGTCCGTAATTTGTCATTTTAGCTCAAGAGGGTGGGTATTTAGACACAGACCGGGCTCAAGACAACCAGCAATCTCTCTGCCATGCCTGCCGATATCTTTCCGCCACAATTTAACGTGGCCCCGCCCCCCCCGGGATGTCTAGATACTAACCTTTCAGATGAAAATATTAGGTTTGGCCTTATCATTTTTGAGAATTTTTAGTGGTCGCAATCCTCCTCCACCCCGGAGGCGCACCCCCTGCTCGCTTTAGCCACGAATCGAAACTTTGAATTTCATTAGCCTCCCCTTCTGCCTGTCCTCTCCGCCCAGCGGGTCGCCTCCCACGTTTCCCTCTAAAACACCACTGTCAGATGGGAACCCCGCTAAATCCTAAGAGGCCTTCACTTTTGCCTCGCTCTCACCTTTCATTTTGGCTTAAAACCAACAGAGGAGTAGACTTGTCAGTTATTACGCCAAATGAGCCACGAACCAGGAAAGCCAAGAGTCACCATTCCGAAGGCACCCAGCCAGCCTTCAATAAAGAATGACGCAGCCTCTCAGGAGGAATTGCCGCAGAGACAGCAAAAGCCGTCGGCTCACCGGGTTGATTTCAAAACACAGATCGAAAGATTACTCGCCGCGCAGGCTGAGGCCAATGCTTCGGTCGCGCACTATCGCGAACTTTATGATCTCGCACCGCTTGCCTACGTAATCGTCAGCGAATCAGGTGACATTGTTCAGGCAAACACCCAGGCTACTGCCATTTTAGGGGTTCCTCAAAAAGATTTGGTCAATCAACCAATAGCCAGTTTTATCTATCTGCCAGATCAAGAGGTTTATCGTCGCCAAACCGCCAAATCCTCCGAACCGAATGCCTGCGAACTACGCATGGTTAAGCCCAACGGCACTTTTTTCTGGGTCCAACTGGCACTTTCTACCACCCAGACAAACGGTCACCAGAAAACTCGAGTGGTCTTCAGTGACATATCAGACACCAAATTAACCATCGAGGCCCTCCAATCGAGCGAGGAACTCTACCGCCTAATTGTCCAAACGGCTCAAGAAGGCATCTGGCGAATCAATTCGTCATCTTTGACGGACTATGTCAATCCAATGATGGCAACGATGATGGGCTATGCACCAGCGGAGATGCTTGGACGCCCTATCGATGATTTCTTGGATGCCGCAGGTCGCGCCCGGTTGGGAGAACTCATCAAGCGCAGGAAAGAGGGTGTGGCGGAGCAGTTCGAGTTCGAGTACATACGTAAGGATGGCTCGAAACTGGGAGCGTTCGTTTCTACCAATCCAATCACCAATGGCCTGGGCGAATATGTCGGAGCGGTCGCGCTCCTCACCGATATAGGCAGCCATAAAGCAGCAGAGGCGGCCCGCCGCGATAGTGATGAGCGTTACAGAACACTCTTTGAGAATGCCGGCGATGGCATTCTGATCTTGGAGGGGGAGCGCTTCATTGACTGCAACGCCAGGAGCCTGGAAATGTTTGGCTGCTCCAAACGCGAAGACATCATTGGCTTCCCACCATACAAATTCTCGCCAACCAACCAGCCCAACGGTCGCAATTCGATCGAGTTCGCGATCGAAAAAATCTCATCCGCCCTTTCAGGTATCCCACAGTTCTTTGAATGGCTACACACGAAGCTGGATGGCACCTCATTCCCGGCTGAGGTAACCCTCAATAAAGTCGAAAGTGCTGGCAGGGTACTTCTGCAAGCAATCGTTCGCGACATTACCGAGCGCAGAGAAACAGAACTTGCCCTCAAAGCTTCCGTTTCATTCAACCATAGCTTGATCAGTTCAATGCATGACGGATTTGCAGTGCTCGATGCACAAGGAATTCATATCGTGGTCAATCCAGCATTCTGTCGAATGACAGGGTTCTCTCAAGAAGAACTCATCGGAACCGCCCCGCCATTCCCCTACTGGCCTCTGGAAGAATATGACAGCATCAACGCTGCTTTCGTGGAGACCCTGAATGGAAATTTCAGGGATGTCGAATTGAACTTTCAGCGCAAATCGGGGAAACGCTTCCCCGTTATGATAAGCCCGTCTTGCATCCAGAACAGCAACGGCGAGATTGTTAACTTTCTGGCAACCGTCAAAGACATCACCTCGAGAAAGGAAGCCGAGACAGCCTTGGCACATTCGGCCGATATGCTCAAACGCACCGGTGAGATAGCCAAAATCGGAGGTTGGGAGCTCGATCTCAATTCCAAAAAACTTTTCTGGTCTTTGGAAACATGCATCCTGTTCGAAGTCGACGCTCTTTGTGCACCGACTCTCGAAGATGCGATAGCTTTCTACGCCCCGGAAGAACGGCCAAAAATCGCAGCCGCTGTCCAATCCGCCATCAATCATGGCACAGCTTACGACCTCGAGTTGAAAGTCGTAAGCGCGCGAGGACGGACTTTCTGGGCTCGCTCTCAGGGTTCCCCAGTGATCGAAAACGGAGTCGTCGTCAAATTGATCGGCACCTTTCAAGATGTCGACGAGCACAAACAGGCAGAAATGAAGTATCTGCGGGAGCTCCGTTTTAACGAGACTTTGGTGGACCACACTTCCGCAATCATTGTTCTACTCGATCGCCAGGGAAACATGGTCCACGTCAACCAAGCCACAGTTGATATCATGGGATTCAGTCGCGAAGAACTCCTTGGCAAAACCCCCTGGGCTGTCGGCATTATGAGCCAGGAAGAAAAAGTCCGCGCCATCGAAAGACTTCAATCGCTTCTCAAAGGCGGCTCCAACCCACCACGTGAAACCATCCTGACAGACAAAAATGGGCAAGACCATCTGTTCTCACTTTCCAGCATATCCACTCGATCTGCTGACGGTAGTATTGACCGCATCATCGTTACCGGAACCGATCTTACCGAGCGCAGCCGCCTCCAAAAGGAACTCCTCAACGTCTCCGAACAGGAGCAGGCAAGAATCGGACACAATCTTCATGATGGGGTTGGGCAAACTTTGACTGGAGTCGCGGCCCTAATGTCTGCACTCGAATTCGAACTCGGAGAAGACCATCACAACAGCGTCGCGCGCATTCGCGAACTTGTCGGTGAGGCAATCCAAGAGGTGCGCCGCATGTCCCACGGCCTCTCTCCTTCCGCTGTGAAGAACCGTGGACTTGAAGGCGCCCTCAAATTGCTGGCTGACACAATCCAAATCAATCACCGCACTTCTTGCGATTTCCTCATGGATCCTGGGATTGCTATCGACGACCTCGAAAAGGAAACCCACGTTTATCGCATTGCGCAGGAAGCATGCAATAATGCAATCCGCCACGGCAAACCAACTAAGATCACGATCTCTCTTCGCCTTCTCACTGATCGCGAATGCGTCCTGAAAATCGAGAACGACGGCTCCAGACTCAGAAAGTCGCCAGATGCTGGCATTGGACTTCAGATCATGGAATATCGAGCCAATTTGATTGGGGGCACCCTCAACATCACTTCCAAAGCAAAGCGCGGTGTGACGGTCACCTGTCGCTTTCAAAGGTCAAACGAATCAAAGAGCAAACGGTTGCCTGTGACGGCTTAAAAGCCAGATTGCCACCCGGGACTTGCAAATTCCAGGTTCCGCCGCATAGCTGCCACTCCGCAATCATCTCCCTCTGCCCTTACCTATGACTGATCTCCCCGAATGGCTATCGATTGTGATCCTCGGCATCATTGAAGGCGTAACTGAGTTCCTTCCCATCTCCTCAACCGGCCATCTCCTAATCCCGCAGAATTTGGGCTGGCTTCCACGTCAGAGCGATCTTTTCGACGTTGTCATTCAAAGCGGTGCCGTGATTGCAGTTCTCGCCGTCTTCTCAAAGCGGGTCTCCCACTTCGCTACGACTCTTTCCTCACCAGAAACTCGAGACTACCTCTTTAAACTCTTCGCAGCCTTTTTTATCACAGCGGTAGGCGGACTTTTCATCAAAAAGCTTGGCATTGAACTACCCCACGAAATCGCCCCAGTCGCTTGGGCAACACTGATTGGCGCCCTGGTTATCTTCGCATGTGAAAAATGGAAGAAGAACCATGTGGGCTTGGCCGAAATCACCTGGACCGTCGTCGTCGTGGTAGGCTTGGCCCAGATTCTCGCAGCGGTCTTCCCCGGCACCTCCCGCTCTGGTGCCAGCATCCTTGCCGCCATGGCCGTCGGCATCGCGCGACCCGCCGCCACCGAGTTCTCGTTTCTCCTCGGTGTCCCAACTTTAATGGCCGCCGGCTTCTATAAAATTCTTTCTGCAATCAAAGATGGTGAGGCCGGGAATGAGAACTGGAGCATGATCGCCCTCGGCACTCTCGTATCAGCCATTTCAGCCTTTGTCGTCGTGCGCTGGCTCATTCGTTTTGTCCAAACTCACACATTCAACGGCTTTGCTTGGTACCGCTTGATCATGGGCTCAGCTCTTCTCATCTACGTCTGGAGTTCTCAATCGCCAGGCACTCATTGACCCTTCTCCAGCCTCCCACTATTCCTTTCATGCTGGACAAAACCCGATGGTACATCCGCAGAGCCGTCTTCCGCACCTACCGCTACCTCAAGCATCCCCGCCGCTTGAAGTCCAGCCCCGCCATGCGTTGGTTCGCACGTCACTTTCTGGATAAACGCGTCTGGCGCCCCTGCCAGGCCACTTTTGCAGGTGGCTGGGCAGTCGGCTTTTTTGTCTGCGCCCAAATCATGCCAGGCCAATTGCCCCTCGGAATCATCCTTGCCGCCATTTTCCGCGTCAACATTCCCACAGTGATCGTCGTCGCTTGGCTCAGCAATCCCGTCACATTCGCACCCATTGGTCTCGCTGAGAAGGCCTTTGGTGATTGGCTGCTTGGCATTTTCGGGGATCCCCTCAACGATACCTTCCAAAAAATCGCAAATCCTGACGTCGAAAAAGGTGTTCGTTTTGCTCAATCCATGTTCCTCGGCGGCATCATCGGCGGCATCCTCTCCACCCCCATCGGCTACGCTCTCGGTTGGCTCAGTTGGACGGGTGTTGCCAAACTTCTTCGCATCCCCCTCACCAAACGCCTCCATTTCAAACGTCAATCCCACCCGCAGGATGCGCCTCCACCCAGCCAAGACTCCCCTTTCATATAACCGAGGTAAGCATCTCCCAATCATGACCTCGCACAATCGCTAACTCCTTCAACGTCGATTCATTTCGCTTCAATACCGCGGTAAATATCGCTTTATCATCAATCCAGCCCTCGTGAGGCAGCGTATCCGGTATCAAATCATTGTTCTTGGTGAGGTAGAGCAGCGCAAAAGTGACCTCTGCCAAAGCCACCAGCGACGTCTCTCGCCGCAAGCCCGCCACGGCATCTTCTGCCACGTGGCGCAAAAAGCGGAACTGATCCAGCATCCCTTCCTCAGGTGCAGCCTCGGCTTCAAGCTCATCCCGAATCTTCGGCAATACCACCATCAGCGCATCGAGATCCTCAAGAGTCAGCGTTCTCGCACCTTCAGTGATGATTCGGTCAATCAGGTTCATAACTTCATTAAATGACATTGACCTCCAAATGTCCAGCCTCCCCTTGCATCCACCCGTCCTATCGCCGAAATACCAGCCCTTCATGAAGCCGTTCTACATCACTACAGCCATCGACTACACCAACGCGCCCCCCCATATCGGGCACGCCTATGAAAAGGTGCTCGCCGACGTCATGGCTCGCTTCCAACGCTTGCAAGGTCGCCAAGTCTACTTCCTCACCGGTGTTGATCAGCACGGCCAAAAAGTCCAAAAAAGCGCCGATGCCGCCGGCCTCAGCCCCCAGGCCTTTGTCGATGGCATCACCGCCCATTTCACCTCCCTCTGGGACAAGCTTAATGTCCGCTATGACGGATGGGCCGCCACTACCGATCCCCGTCACAAAAGGGTCGTCCAGGCCATGCTGCAAAAACTGCACGACTGCGGTCAGCTCTACAAGAAAAGTTACTCTGGCCATTACTCCGTTCGCCAGGAGCAATTCCTAACCGATAAAGAACGCGGCCCTGACGGCAACTTCGGCGAGGAATGGGGAGAGGTCGTCGAAATCGAGGAGGAAAACTGGTACTTCAAGCTTTCGGATCACGTCGAATGGTTGCAAAACTACATCCGCAGTCACCCAGACTTTATCACCCCCGCTTTCCGCACCGCTGACGTCCTCAACGCCCTCGATTCCTCCGGCGGACAGGACCTCTGCATCTCACGGCCCGCCGAGCGCCTATCCTGGGGCATCCCCCTCCCCTTCGACGAGCGCTTCGTCAACTACGTCTGGTTTGATGCCCTCACCAACTACATCTCTTTCGCCGGCTACCTCGCCGACGAATGCGGCAACGAGGGACTGCCCCACTTCGCCGACCTCTGGCCCGCAGACGCCGAAATCATCGGCAAAGACATCCTCGTTCCTGCCCACGCCATCTACTGGATGACCATGCTCCACGCCCTCGGTTTCACCGACGAACAAATGCCCAGACTCATCGTCCACGGTTGGTGGAACATCAAAGGCGCAAAAATGAGCAAGAGCCTCGGCAACGTCGTCGACCCAAACTCCCTCGCCGATAAACTCACACCCGACGGCCTGCGCTACTACCTCATGCGCGACATCGCCACCGGCTACGACTCCGACTTCAACGACGAGCGCATCCTCATGTCCTACAACAAAGAGCTAGCTGGAGGCTTGGGCAACCTCCTCAACCGGAGCATCAACATGGCTCAAAAATACCGCAGTGGCCTCCTCGTTCCCGGTGACTATGACGACTCCGAAAACTCGGCTCTCCGCCAAACCGTTGCCGACGCACTTCCAGTCTATTCAGAATCCATGAACACCTGGGCGATCCACGATGGCATCGCAGCCGCTTGGAAGATCGTTACCCATGCAAACGCCTATGTCGACAGCACCAAGCCCTTCTCCCTAGCCAAAGATCCCTCCCAAGCCGCTCGACTCGACAGTGTCCTCTACCATCTCGCCGAAGCCTGGGTCCATCTCAGTGTCCTGCTTGATCCCATCATCCCTACCGCCATGGCCACCGCACGCGCCCAACTTGGATGGGAGATGCCATCCGGATTTGTCCTCAATGATTTAAAATGGGGCATGCTCCAATCCGGCCATCAGCTCAATACCCCCATTCCCCTATTCCCACGCCTCGAAACAAGCGCAGAATGATTCTGTGCCCATTGTCTCATTCAAAAAGTGAGCCGAGTCTCTCAACTCGGCCCACTCATCAATAGAACCTCAAAAGGCCTTCAAATCGCATACTCGCGATCCTTGAACACCCCAGGAACGGGCACCGGATACTTGCCATTCTCGTCTGCCATGATTGGCGCTGGTCCGTCCATCGTCAGCTTGTCCACTCCGGGAGCAAACTCGATCTCAGACTTCATCATCTGCTCCAGCGTCACCAATTGACCAGTGTGAGCTGCAAATCGACCCATCGCCGTCACCACACTAGCCATCACTCCACGCTCAACTTCATTGAACGGCTTGTTGTTCTGAATCGCGCTCACCAAATGCTGCCACTCCAAATCGTAAGGATTCGGCTCCGGTTGCTCCGCACGCCAAATCAAGTTCTTCGATTCTTTTTTATGGCCTTTGAATGTCATCGCACGGGAAGGAAAATGCCCGGCACTAGAGACCGTCGCCCAGCCCTTGCTTCCATGAACCAAGGTCGCAAACTCATTGTGCACATTTTGCCGATTCCGACCTTGAAAGAACAGTTTCGTGCCATCTTGAAAGGTGTACTCCACCGTGTAGTTGTCGAAGTTTTGATCGATGTAATCCCCGCGATCAGTCCTACCTCCACTCGCTTTCGCCTCCACTGGCCAGTCATTCTTCATCCAGCATGCCTCGTCAATGTTGTGAATGTTGAAGTCGCTGAACGCCCCGCCACTTGCCCAAAGGAAAGAATGGAAGTTCTGCAACTGCCACAGCAACTCGCTCGGGTCCTTCTTCGGATCACGCGGCAGCGTGAAACACGAACCCACCGGACCCTGCAAGCGATATGCCTGCATCAGCACCAAATCACCAATCTCCCCGTCTTGAATCCGATGAAACAGCTCGTTACGGCGATCACAATGGCGGCACATCAAACCCACCCCCACCTTCAAATTTTTCTTCTTGGCCTCTTCATTGATCTCCAACATCCTCCGCCCACTCGGACCATCCACACAAACAGGCTTCTCCATGAACACATTAACCCCCTTCTCGACCGCATACTTAAAATGCACCCACCTGAAGGCTGGCGGCGTCGCCAAAATCACCACGTCACCCGTACCAGGCCTTAGCTGATCAATCGCTTTCTTATACGCATCAAATCCTATAAACTTCGTGTCCTCAGACACCGACATCCGATCAGGGTGTTTGCCTGAAAGCGCCTCAAAACTGCTCTTCAAACGATTCTCCTGAACATCCGCCATCGCCACCATGCGCATCGGTGCCTCTTTGAGACCCAGACAGTTGCTGGACGCACCCGTCCCCCGCCCGCCACATCCCACAATCACCGCACGAATGCTCTCATCGCCCGCCGCATGGACATGGGGCAATGCCACTCCCGACAAGGCGGACATTCCCAGCGTCGTCTGTGTCGCCATTTTGATAAACTCGCGGCGTGAATTGCCGATGACCGCTGGGCTACTATTGGAAGATTCAGAATTCATGTTCATGGTTTGTTGGAGGAAGCCTCGCAGAAAGTTGCCTGCAAAGGCAAGATTAAACCAAACGATCCAAAACCTGCTTCCTATCGCCATTCAACCACCCAATACCTCTAAACCCTTCATTCGTTCTTTTCGCCGTTCATTCCACCATGCAGCCCCCCAACTTATTGCGGCAATGAATACAAACCAACCAACCACCTGTACTAAAGACTGCCTCCTTCCGAGACATTGCTCTAAGGTCCCGAACGGGGACGGTATCGCATGAATAATCGTCAAATGCGCGACATAAATCACCAGAGATTCACGCCCAGCTATCAGCAAGGCGCTAGAAACCATTCCAGCCCGCCCCTGCGGCATCCGAAACACACCGGCCACAACCAAGGCCACCAAGATCACCCAACCCAGCCTTTGCAAAAAAAAGGCCTCTCCTCGCCCGAGCCATTCCAATTGCGGCACACCCCATGCGAGCATGGCCCCAATACAGGCATAAATCCAAACCGCTTTGCCTCTTCCAGCCACCACCCAACTTCCGCACAGCCATCCCGCCAAGCCAAACCCTACCCAAGGAAACAAACAGAAGACAGATCCCGTTTGCCGACTTAGCCAGGCATTCACAAACGGCCACGATGTCACCCAATCTCCTGCCCACCTTTCCAATACCACGAACACAACCGCTAGCACCCCCATCACCCATTGCTGCATCCTTCGAGTAATCACAAACCTTTCAACTCCAACCATCACCAGCCCAGTAAAGGCCAAAGTTTGCAGGACATCGACTGTCATCATTTCTTTTCCCGATGTCGCATCCCATTCAAAATGAATAAACACCCTCCAAGGAAAATGCATCAAATAGCCTAGCACCATCACTCCGAGCAATCGCTTCACCGCACCAAAACCGGGACGCTTTCCACCCGGCTGCGGAACCCGAACCCCTCGCACAAATCCGCCAATCCAAAAGAACGCTGGCGCCACGAGACCGTGAAAGAATGTCAATCGCCCGTACCATTCTGTCATCTGTTCCTCGGCAGTTAGTAGGGTATTCGCAACATGAACCCACACCATCACCACCACGGCTAACCCCCGATAGCCATCTACCCAGACCATTCGACCAGACGGATCGCCCCCTAATGCATCAGGGCTGCGCATCAGCTTTCCCGTCTAAGGTAATCCCCTCTGGCCAGCCAAACGGATACGGGGCGCGATTCAACACTGGCCTGAACCAAAGCAAATCAGTGACTTGAATATCCCCTTCCGCTTCACCATGGCTCAAACGCATTTCGCCAGTGAGCCCCCCAGTTGCCGCTTGATAGAGCGGCACAAACAACGGAATCCTCATCGTCCGTTGAATCGGCATCGCCGCCGTCACTCGTATCCTGTCTGCTAGGTTGATGGCAACCCTCGCTTGCCCGCTCCTCAAAATCGTCAGCAAACCTATGCCCGACCCCTGCGGATAGTCCTCCAGATCTAGACCCATTTGCACCTTCGGCCACAAGCTCATGTCAAAACGCCCCCCTCCTTGTAAGTAGGGCGACCCCGCAGTCAGCTTTCCAAGAGGCAACTGCGCCGTGAAGGCAGCCACCTCTCGTACACTCCCATCTCTCATCGCTTCCCCAACTCTTCCTGTCATCCCATGAGGCTGTCCCAAATCCCACTGCAAACCCAAAACCAATGGAACCCGACCACGCCTCAACAAGGTCGTCTCGGGCAACCTGCCCATCCCAAATCTCGACGCGCCATCCGAATTGAATAGGCCAGAAAAGGACAACGCATTCCCACCCATTTTGAGCTTCCCAGTGAAGGTTCCTTGTTTGTTCACGGTCACTTGCACCGACCCGCGATTCTCCCACTTTCGCTCCATTCCCGCATCCGGAACCAAAAGTCCATGATATTCCCCTATAGCCGACGCCACAAAAGGATCCTCAACAAACCGCGCTGTCACCGTCAATCCCTCGCTCATCAACACTTCAATAGCTGGGTTCTCCAATTCCGTCCCTGACATCCCTGCAACAGTCCAACCCTCAAACCGAAAACCCACCCGCGCCGAAGCCTTCAGTCGCACTTTTTTTCCAACTTCAATCATCGATGCATTGGCATGGCCAACCACGGCCGCAGTGCCCGCTTGAGCACCAGGCAACACCAGCACCTCTAAAGGTCGCAGCGGATTAAACACAAACCGCCTTGTCGCAACATTTGACACCAGACCTTTGACGTCAATGGCCCGAACTTTGACCTCATTAATTCCTGCCACCGCTGGCACAGCCACCTCATAACGGCCTGTTCTGCCATCTCCTTGAATGCTCAAAGTAGCCTTAGCAAAGGCACCTCCATTGACTGAAGCTTCTACCTCGAAGAGTCCTTTGTCATCCCTTGCCGTTCCTTTCAAAACCGCAACACTTGCAACTACCTTTGCCCCCTCAGTCGGCGTCGACACTGACACCGTAGGTGCCATCTCATCCGGATCAATGATGGTCACGCTTGCATCAGTAGGCACCCCCAAGGATGCCGCGCCTGCCACTTCACTTAGTTTGACCCGAAATCGCTCATGCAACTCAGACACTCCGTCATTGATCAAATCAATCCTCACCGTTTGGCTGAGTTCTCCGTCAGAAAAGTTCAACACTCGATCCTGCAAACCATAATCCGAGCCAGCCTTCGCCCGACCATCCAAAGTCGTTATTCGAACTGAAGCCGGCCCTGATCGAACTCCCGTTCTCAGGACAGTTACATTCACCCCTCCTTCCGCTTCATTCCCAGCGTAAAAAGACCGGCTAAACGAAAACTCACTCATCCCAGTCGAACCAATAAAAGTCATCTGACTCGACTGATTGTTGCTTGTGTTGATTTCACCTCCACCCCCAACCCGGGCAATGACCGTTGCAAACTCAGGTGCCGCTTTTGAAATCACCACATTCAACACCAAGTCAGGAAAACTCGCCCCAGAACCAAGGACGTCACCTCGATAGGCGCGCACGCTTGTCCCTCTCCCCTGAACAATCGTCCACCCGCTCCCACTAATCCCCGTCGCCTCTAGGCCTTCCGGCAACTCAACCGAAACTTCAACATCCCCCTCACTCGCCACCACCCCAACATTTTTCGCTGTCACAACGTAACCAGCAGATGCGCCAGCAATAAAGGGGCTGCTTGGAGAAAGACTCACCGTCATGTCAGACGCCTGCTTCACATCAAACACCCCCTCAACTAAAGCACTCCACTCTCCTGACTGCAGCGCCCGCACCTTGAGCGTTTTTTCCCCATTGCCAGTCAGCAAAAGAGGCGTTGGCCTGTTCGTCTTAGTGACACGCAACGACGCATTGAAGCTGATATCTTTGCTGCCTGAGTCAGCTTGATGCACCTCTGCGGCCAACACATTGGCACCTGATACGAATAACCCAGGATCGACGTTGAAGGTGAAAAAAGCATTCTCATCTGGAGTTCCTCCACTCGCATACTGATCGAAATTCGGATTGCTGTTGATGTTCGGCGAACGACCCACCTCCACTCCATTAAAATACAGAATGACCGCATCGTCATACCGCACTCGAAGCGAAGCCTCGGTCAGACCTGTGACATCTGATACTTGAAACTGTTTTCTGAAGTACGTCGTCGCATTCTTCTGATCCCCTGGTACCAATGGATCCACGTCTACAAAAGGAACCGCCGTAACCTCATCGCCGTCACCATACCCTAATTCACCTGGCCCACTAGCCCATTCCGCATCATCAAAGCCCGTCGCCCGCCACGAGACTCCCTGATCGCTACCGTCTCCAAGATACTTCCAGTCCTGACCAAATGGCACCACTGTAATCGTCTCCGAACTGCTGACATAATTCTCGGCATTCGGGTTCAATGCACCACCGACAAGCCGGGGATCACTTCCATCCAGCGTAAAATACACTTCGCCCCCATTTCCTGAAATGACCACTTCCGTGCCACTCGAAATGGGCCCTCCGTATTGACTCAACTCCGGCGCGTCAAAACTCGGATAAAGTCCGTCTCCCCGCAACTGCGCGATCACACGCCCGCTTCGCTCAGGCACAAACGAGTCAATCACATAATCCACCGCGTTCACCCAGTCCAATCGCGTCAGCGGTGCACCCTCGCCCATTTTCGAATCCCCCCATCTTGCCGACTCGGCGATGATCACCTTGTTCAAAAGTGCCTTCCGCTCCAGCATCCGCCCTTGAATCTCCTCCGCGCGCAACTCCCCAGCCCCGAACAAATGCTTCTGCACCCGGTCAGCCCAAAGCATCCGGTACTCCCCGCTTGGGCGCAAGTCATGATGCAAAAACATCGGATTGTAGGTTTCGACCAACGTCCGATTTCCTGCGTCAAAGGGCCCTGTTCGATCTTCGTCCACATTGAAAAACGTGTGCTCAAAGTCATGCGCCAAAAACTTGAAGCCGCCGCTCACCCCCATCCGGTTCCGCACCGCAAACCAATTGTTAGCACGCTCATCCCCAAGAAAGGCAGACGTGGCTCCATCCAAATTCCCCGTCCAAAAGGTCAGTAGCATGTAGTCGATCAAATTCTCCACATCAAGCAGCACCGGCTCATTCGTCCGCGTCGTTCCATCTGCCGCCAACCCCTGCATCGCAAAAAAACTGGCATCGTTCGGACTCGCAAAGTGCGCTCTCGCCTTCACCCGCAGCGCCTCCCACGCATCCAGATTGCCATCAGTTACCCCGGTGATGTAGCCCTGATCTTGCTCCCCCTTCACCGTATCATAGTCCTCCTCATTTCCCCCCAGATAGCTCTCTCCAAAACTCGCCTCAGGCCGCTCATGCGTCTCGTAAAGCCCCCAATACTGCCCGTTCAAATACAGATGATAATACTGGCTCCGCGTATGCGGCTGCCCCATTGCCCCCTGCATCTCTCGCGCGCTTTCCTCCCTCAGAAACGTGTTGTTGCCATCCCCCCCAAACGACCAAGAGTAATTCTGCGCCGTTCGAAGATCCATCTTGTTGAAGCTTGATGCCCCCTCATCTCCAAACAAAGGATACTCCAACCGCGCCGCCCCATATCGACTCCTGAAAAACAAACGGAACGAATGCTTGGGATTGTCTCCACTCCTGCTGAATCCACCGCGCAGTCGCAGTCCGCAATTCACGCCAAATCCCCCGCCCGGTCCGCTGTCTCCAATCATCTCGATTGAAGCCGGTCGCTCCCACGCCTCTCCACGGCCAAACGGATTGATCCAAATCCCCGAATCAATCGAAAACAAATTCGGCAGATCCGTCACCACCGACAGTGTCGGGATCGCTCTCAAGGCTGACTTGACCTGCTCAATGCCCCCAATCGCAGTGTTCTTACTGTCCACGATCTCCGGATCCATGCCATAATCGGACACTTGGCCATTCACCGTCCCCAAAGGCCATTCACGCGACGGCGGCGCTCCTCCCCGAGACTGCACGATCACATCATCTAAAAACAGATAACTGTTCGTGATCACTTTCGTTGGCTCATACCCCGCCCTGAACCCCACCGCCCGCACGATGCTCGTCCTCCTGATCGGCAGCGGTCCCGTGTAAAGCCTCCCGTTAGTCGCCGTCGGCGTCGAACCATCCAAGGTGTATCGAACACTCGTCCCAGGGGTGACCGAACGAATCGCCAGCGCAAATCCCTTCTCATAAAATCCATGCGGATGACTGAATTCCAGTGGCGCCACCTCTCCCAAAAACTCAGGTATCCCATTCGCCTCCCCCGGCGTCGCCGTCACCACCGTATCCGTCGGACGGAAAAAGACCTCGTTTCCGGCCAACCCCGCCCTCGCACTCAGCTCAGTCAAAATGAAAAACGCCCCGTCATCCCGCGCGTCATTCATCGCATGAAGCGCCAAAACATTCCTTCCGTTCGTCAACAACGACAAAAAGCCCGACACATCAATCGACTCTGCACTAAGCGCATCCGCAGCGGACCGTTGCACCAGCGCTTCGCTGTCAAACCGGGCCTCAGCAGGCGCGTTACGCCTCGCCACCTCCGTGCCATTCAAGTACGCAATGAACCCGTCTTGATATCGCACCTTCAATGTCAAACCCGTCAAGGCATTCACACCACTCACCGTGAACGGCATGCGCACCAAGCAACTGGCATTCTTCGCCCGCATCGCCCCCCGCAAATCAGTCGCCACCACTCCTCCGCCTCCCCCGTCTGTTCCAAGCGGTGACGTCACAACCGCGAGTCCCCCAGGTGCGCCGACTAGCCGAAAATCTGCGTTCCACGCCGTATCCGTTCCCGCTTTTGCAAAGAACTCCACGCAATCCCCGCCTACGCCTTCCCACATGATCACCTCAACCGTGTGAATCCCAGCCGAAAGATTTACAGGCGCGCTCAGATTGTCCAAGGGCCCATGATTGCTGTCATCCGTCATCACTGCCACCCCGTCAATTTTGATCCTACCCCCATCATCCGAGTTCAAGCCAAACACATAATCTCCAGTCGCCGGAATCGTGATCGTCCCGGTCGCAATGAACGCGTAAGGCTCCGCCGTCCCATTTGGCAATGCCGCATTCTCTGGGTAATTTCCATCCTCGCCATCTCCAAGGTAGTTAATGAATGGAGCCACCACAGTCGCCTCACTCAAGATCAACGGACTACCCTTAGGTAGCGCCAACAGCGCCTCACAAGTGGCAATGCTGTCCACCGGGCCAAACTCCGGTCTCGCCGCCACCTGTCTCACCGTGAACCCGGGCACTCCCACACCAAATCCCAATCCAGTCTTACCCTTGGCCCACGACCCATCCTGGAAGTCACGCGCCGTCCAGTTCGTCCCCAATCCTCCATTCCTCGGCACCTGATACCGCACACTCGCTCCTGGGGCGACCAGGCTCCGGCTCGAAAAGGCAATCCCATAACTCTCATCCCTCGCTTGCGCCGGATACAAAGGCGAAAAAGCCTGCTCCACCGTGCTCCCATCCGGCCGCACCAGAGCCAGATACTCCCCTCCAGCAGACAGATTAAAGTTAGTGTGCAACGGCTGCCCAACCACCCGCCGATTCTTGCTCGAAGCCCATACAATCAAATATTCCTTGCCCCCCAATGTCACCCCCGGAAATCGCCACTTCGCCAAGTTGGATGCCGAATCAGTCAAACACCAGTCGCTCAAGTCGACGGCTTCCGCCCCAGGATTGTACAACTCAATCCAATCCGAAAACGCTCCGTCTTCATCAGCGATCGTCCTTTCATTGCCTGCCATGAACTCCGAAAGGATCAGCCTCGGTCTCGGATTGAACTTCGTCTTCAACTCGACCCTCCCGCCGGTCCCCACCCCATCATCTCTGCGGGATCTCTCGGTCAAAAAAAGTCCGAAACCTCTCCGATTCGCCCCCTTCTGCAAGATCACCCCCGTGAAATTCACCCTCCCTTGAATCGGATGCAAAAACCAACCGTCAAACTGCCCCCGACCCGCGCTCAATTTCAAAGCATAGCTCGAGTCCGACGCAGGCTGTTTACTCACCACATTCTTAGCCGAAATCCGAAGCTCCTTCTTTACCTCTTGCGTCAAACCTCCTTGTGAGAAAATCAACACCGCATTGCTGACCGAAACCTCGCTCAAGTCTGGAACCACACTCTCCCCCTCCACAACCGCAAACCGCGTCCCTATCAGTTTCAACTCCAATCCCTCGGGCCACCCAAACGGGTACCGCTTCGCCTGCATGTTCACCGGTTTAAGCCAACGCAAATCCTCGCTCGCAAGATCCGTATCAGGTCGCGTCCCATCCACCTTCATCCAGCCATTCAGACTTCCTGCGCCACCCTCCAAACTCAAAAACAGCGGACACTTCGAATCCTTGTCCAAATTCGTGCTCGCCGTAACTCGCGCCCCGTCGGCCAGCACCCCGACCAGCCGCACCTCTCCCCTCCTGCTCACCCAAACAAAGCCCACCCCATCTCCCTGCGGGTACAATGACACCTCCATCCCGTTCGTCTGCGGTTGCGCAGGCATCGCCCATGAATACCGCGACGCCACCGCCGTTGTCTCTGGCGTCCTCCCATCAAACCCATGGCGATTCGCCTCCACGCTCGAAAGCACCACCGACCCCTCCCTTGTTTGGCGTCTCAATTCCCCTGAAATACGTCGCTCTCCCGCGGGATTAAGATCCAGGCGCAGCGACAACACATACCCGGCCAGGGGAACCCGTGAAAGAAGAACCTCCCTCTCAAACCCCTCCCCGAATCGCGCCTCCCCATCCGCATCAAACATCCCCCTCAACACCCAACGCCCCCCACCTACTCGCACCACCCCTGAGAATTCCCCTCTCGAACTCACCCGAATCGCGACTGCACCCTCGCTGTCATGTCGCGAGTCCCCTCCAACATCCGCCCGGATCAATCCGCTGAAAGATCCCACGATTGAAGGCACAAAAGGATCATCCACGAAATTCGCACTGATCGCCAGCCCGGGGGCCATCGTAAATCTCAGCCTCGTCCCCAGTCGCTCCGCATCACTTAGCACCAACTGAGGCGAGCTCCACCCATTCCAAACCTTCCCCGCCCTCGCTTTCGCAGTCAACACATACTCCTTCATCACCTCAAGATCTGACAGGGGTACCGCCGGACCCAACCTCACCGTCCCCCCATCCACCGGCAAAACGGAAAGCAACAACGGCACCCGATCGCCAGTTCCCTTCTCATAGGACCCGGAAGCCTCACTTCCTGACAGTCCCAAAGCCAGACAAAAAAACAAGTACGTAACCCGCGCCCTGAGCCCCTGATCAAACAACATCAGCCAATACTAACTCCTGTCCCTTTTGGTGGCAAGTTCTCCGACACCATTTTCACATCCAGTTTCCAAAAATAGCTGGAGCGGGTGATGGGAATCGAACCCACGTCTAAAGCTTGGGAAGCTCTCGTTCTACCATTGAACTACACCCGCACAACCGCGGGTCATCATTGTGCGGATCACCAGCCCATTGTCAACGCCAATCCGACTGAACCTTATCCCGCAAACGGCATCACCAATCCCAGCGCCGAAACCAGGCTAAGCATCACACTGAACGATTTCAGCGTCTCTTTCTGGGTCAAACCACTATTGGATACACATTCAAAGAGGCCGCCAACATCGCCGCTGTCGCCAAACCCTGCGCAATCCGCAAAATCAACACCATCAAATAGCCACAGATCCGAAGCGGTGAAGGAGACATTGATATAGTGCATCGCAGGAATGCTGAAGGGTTCAACTCTATCGCTTCGAGGGGAAAATCTTGCTCAATGCCCAAAAAGAAAGGCGAACCACGAAGGTCCGCCTTTCACTTGCAATCTGTTCCCAACAGCCAAACCGGCAACGATTACGCTCTGAAATTCTTGAGGTGCCTTACCTCAGTAAAGTCTACATCACTCAACGATCAATACGTCAATTTGAAGTCACTCGTTTGTAAAAATTCCGTCAAATCAATGTCCGCCTGGTATCTCATTCAATGTGTAATACCCCACCGCATGCAGCAGAGCCGCTCCTTTCGCACTCTTCAGCCCGTCAAGATGCAGTTCATGCACGTGCCCTTGAGTCAAGGGGGCCACTTTCAACCGAACTGACTGACCATCCTCAGACACGACCGCAGCCTCAATTTTCGGAATCACTTCTTCGATCTCCGGCCCACCATAATCCTCGCGATACGCATAAGTGAATGCACGCATCGAATAGCTCGCCACATTCCCTGCAGTCGCCGAATCGAAAGGTTGCGTGAACGTCAATTCAAAGCCATCCGCCGTTGCCCGCATCTCGTGCACTTCGAACGGAACTTTCCCGGTCCACTCCAATTTCTCAAAGCAATAGGGCTTGCCTCCACGCGCACCCCAGCCGCGGTCACTTCCTCCAGTGAAAAGCACGCCATCCGGACTCATTCGGCCCCCAATGAGACCAGAGGCAAAACCACCCCGAAATGGAAACACCGCACCTTGCCGAATGCCATTCACCGTTTCCAAAAACACACGGCTGACATTGCTATGGCTTTGATCTCCCACAAACAATTGCTTCTCAAATGGACCAAACTTTCCCCCACTTTCATCACAGGCAATGAAAGTGGGCGAGTTCCCAATCTTACCATGAACAAGGTAGACAGCGGGTGGAAGCAGTTCCTTGATCCGCTTTCTTTCTTTGACCATTCGCCCGGGGTCGCCACCAGGACGCACCTCCCCCCTCTTCATCGTCCCCTTGAATGCCTCGGGAATCGGATCAACCGGACGTGGTCCCATTGCCGCAGCCATCGCATACCACTCATTACCACCTGGATGCCCCTGAAAACTCCCCGGAACCAAATGCTGCAACGTCGAAGAGCCACGCCATGGACCCTGATTATCCGTCATATACACCGCCCCCTCCGCATCAAACCCCAGACCACCCGGGCTGCGAATCCCGCTGCACGTTGGCACTAGGCTGCCATCCGGTTTCACTCGCAATGCCCACCCCCGAAATGGCACTTTACTCGAAAAGGATCCTGTTAGACAAAGCGCCACCCACAGATCTCCATCCTTATCAAATCGCGACCCGAATGCATACTCATGATAGTCGCCCGACACTCCCCAGGCATCTGTCACAGGCTCAAAAACGTCCGCATGTCCATCCCCTGTCGTGTCCCTGATCCGCGTCACCTCATAACGCGTTGTCGCATACAACCAACCATCCTTGAATGCCAAACCCAGCACCTCATGCAATCCAGACGCAAACAAAGTGAACTTGGTCCGGGATGCATCCGCCCCCATGGCATTCTCAACCATCCAAATCTCTCCTCTTCTTGTTCCCAAAGCCAATCGGCCTTCAGGCAATAACTCCACCGACCCAACTTCCAAGGCCGTTTCGCCTGGCGTGGTGTAGGTCGTAATGCGATAGAAGTCAGACTCGGTTGCCAGTTCCTCAGCACAAACGGAGGAGAGACAAACAACAAACAAAAGGAAGTATTTCGAAAACATTGGGCGCACCCAATGCATACGGAAAGAATGATCGATTCCTACCACAAAAGGTCAGCGATCAATCGCTTTCCCGTTCATCGCCGAAGTCAACTGCACCGCTGCTAGGTGCATTGCTTCCCGCTGCTCCTTCAGCATTCCGCTAGATAACCGGCCCCCATACTCCCTCAGAATGTCGGTGCTCAGCAGGAGCACTGCCAAAGGATCCCGGGTCGCTGAATCGATTGTCAGAGAACCTTCAGGGCAAACACGGGAATCAGTAGAATTGGCATTCATTGCGGCACAAGTCTGCCCTCCATCGCTCGAAGTCGCTATCGGACTTTAGTCGGACATCATCACTTCCTTTTGAACGGATAACACCATTGCTTCCAATAGCCATTGGGCACTGGATGGCCAGAGATCCCATAGCCTTCCGGCCACCGATCCTTCGGCATGTGATGCGTGCCAAACAGTCTGTCCAGCCAAGGGAAATGGATTGCAAAATTCACATCGATCGCCTCCTTCTCAATGCCGTGATGCCAATGATGAAACTTCGGTGTCACAAAAAAGCGGTCCAACCATCCGAATCCCCAACCAATGTTGGAGTGCGCGAAAGTGGCCCAAAGATAAACGATAAACACATAAGTGTTCACTGCCTCCTGGGCAAAACCCAGCATGATCATCGGCAGCACCGTCGTCCCCCTCAACGCCAGAATCTCCAAGAAGTGCATGCGTGCGCCTGCCATCCAATCCATTGCTTTTGCAGAGTGATGCACCGCATGAAAACGCCACAAAATCGGAACTCGGTGAAAAGCCCGATGCAGCCAGTACTGCACCAAATCAGTCAGAAACATGATCGCCACCACTTGCAAGGCAAACGGCAACCCCGATACCCAGGCCCGAAACGCAGCCCAGCCTGATGTCACATCAAACAACGCTCTGGCAGGTCCAAAGCTCAGCCACGTAATGATTTGAACAAGCATCGAGCTGACCAGGAAGTAAAACAAGTCCTCCCTCCATTCCGTTCGAAACAGTGGCTGATCTGCTTTTTTCGGAAACCAGCTCTCCAGGGGGATGAACAACAGCCCCGTGAAGATCATGCGCAGAACAAAAAAATCCAACCCAAAGGAAACCGGGGTCAAATCTGGCATCACTGCCGTGGCACGACTTCCCCCAAAGATCGAAGCCAGCAAAGTCAGCGCTAACCCAAACCCTCCCAAAAGCTTCTTGTCGCGCAGCACCAAACTCAGCAATGAGCTCAAATACGCAATTACCATTAACCCGAATACCACACCCCGAAACGAACCGGCCTCCCGAAAAACCTTCAATTCTTCAGTTCCAAAAACCCCCGGAAAACGCAGCACCAAAACCAGCCCCAACGATCCAATTCCAAGCAACAGCCCTACCACGCCACTAATCCATCCGCTGCCAAAGGTTGTCAGCTTCGGATGCGATTGCAATTCGCGACGCAACGCCGCCCGACTCTTTCGGACCCAAGTCATCCCCCAAAAACACCGCACTTCGCCCAAGCGCAAGCGGCATTCGCTCTTCTGAGGCTCATCTCCGACCAAAGTCGGACACAGTCCTCATTCCCACTCAATGCTCGCTGGCGGCTTGGTCGAGATATCGTATAGCACCCGATTGATGCCTTTGACTGAGTTCAGAATCTTGTTCGACGCTGCACGCAGCACCTCATAAGGCAGTTCAACCCAGTCAGCCGTCATCGCATCTTCACTCACCACCGCACGAAGAGAGATGGCCTGCTCATACGACCGCTCGTCTCCCTTCACTCCGACCGTTTTGACCGGCAGCAAAGCCGCATAGGCTTGCCAAACTTTCTCATACCAACCACTCCGACGAAGCTCGGCGATGAAGATCGCATCTGCCTCACGGGCAATCTCCAGTTTCTCAGGCGTCAACGCCCCCGGCACTCTCACCGCTAGCCCAGGCCCAGGAAACGGATGACGCCACAGCGCTTCATGTGGAATCCCAAGACTCGCGCCCAGAGCCCGCACCTCATCCTTAAATAGCTCCGCCAAAGGCTCGAGAACCTTCCCTTCTTTTTTGAGTTCCAAAATTCGATCAACCCGGTTGTGGTGTGTCTTGATCTTCGACGCCGCCGAACCGCTCGAAGCACTCTCAATCACATCAGGATAAAGCGTCCCTTGAGCCAGCAGTTCCACATTGTCCGCCACTCCCCAAAACTGCTCAATGAATTCCCCCCCGATGATCTTCCGCTTCTCTTCCGGATCACTCACGCCAGCCAGCCTCCCCAGAAACGCCGCACTAGCGTCCACCACCTCAATCGGCACTCCCACTTCAATGAACTGCTTGATCACTTCAGCAGTCTCCCCCTTCCGCATCAAGCCCGTGTCAATGTAGATGCACCGCAATTTCACTCCCGCACGATGCAACAGCACCGCCAAAACAGTACTATCCACCCCACCTGACACACCACAAACGACCTCCCGATCCCCCACATCCGCACGAATCTGGTTCAGCATCTCCGCCTTAAACGCCTGAATATCAAAAGGCGCCAACTTGGCCCCGGACCGCGTTAAGAAATTTTTCAAAATCTGTGCCCCCTCATGGGAATGCGTCACCTCCGGGTGAAACTGAATCCCCCAGCATCGCTCCCCAAACTGCAGAGCCACCGGCACCGCATCCTCATTCGTCGCAATGACCGACACACCTTCTGGCAAGGCACTCACCGTATCCGAATGACTCATCCAGATCTGAGACTCGTGTGAAATGCCTGCAAACAGCGTCCCTGCCTCACTGACGATCAGCTTCGCTGGACCATACTCCCGAGTCACTCCCGGACGCACCGTCCCCCCATGCTTAATGTTCAGGAGTTGCATGCCATAACACACCCCGAGCACCGGCACCCCAAAAGCCATCAAAGCCTCAAAGTCCACATCAGGCGCATCCACCTCCGATGTGCTTCGCGGTCCCCCCGAAAGAATAATCGCCCCTGGATTCTTCAACCCCGCCAATTGCGTTGGAGCATAAAGATGGGCCAAGAAACCAAGTTCCCGCACCCGGCGGACGATGAGTTGAGTATACTGTGAGCCGTAATCGAGCACGGCAACTTCGTTGTCATTCATGAGGTCAAAAAAGAGAAAAGGAATCAACTAGCGGGTTCATAGTTCACCGGTTCTTCGGTGATCACGACATCGTGCGGATGGCTCTCTTTGAGCCCACCAGCCGTTATGCGAACAAACTGGGCCTTGGCGCGAAGTTCATCCAGATCATGAGCGCCCACATATCCCATTCCAGATCGCAGTCCACCCATCAATTGAAACACCACATCAGAAAGCGGTCCCTTAAATGGCACCCGCGCTTCCACACCCTCCGGCACCAACTTGCCAGACGAATTCTGACCATAGCGATCACCCGACCCTTTGCGCATCGCCTTCAAAGAACCCATGCCGCGATACTCTTTAAAAGTCCGCCCCTGTGACTTCACCATGTTCCCTGGGCTTTCCGCAGTTCCTGCAAGCAGTGACCCAAGCATCACACAGTCCGCACCCGCTGCCAAAGCCTTGACAATATCACCGGAATACCGGATCCCACCATCCGCGATCACAGTGACGCCCCGGGGACGACACACCTCCGCCACCATTTGCACCGCTGTGAACTGCGGCATTCCCACTCCCGAAATAACCCGAGTCGTGCAGATCGACCCCGGTCCCACCCCTACCTTCAGAGCAGTCACACCTGCCGACATCAGATCCAATGCCCCCTGGGCCGTCACGACATTCCCCGCTACCACTGGAAACCCATCCCCCAATGCCCCGCGCAAACGTTCCACCACTTGCATCACACGGGTCGTATGCCCGGTCGCCGCGTCAATAAACACCGCATCTGCCCCTGCCGCCTTGAGCGCCAATGCCCGCTCCACACAATCATCACCTACCCCAACCGCAGCTCCCACCCGCAATTGCCCGTTTCCATCCTTCGCCGCACTGGTATACATCTGGCGCTTGATGATGTCTTGCTTCGTAATCAGACCCGCAAGCTTACCATCGGCATCCGCCAAAGGCAGCTTCTCAATCCGGTGAGTGTAAAGGATCTTCAGAGCCTCATCAAAACTCGTGTTCGGAGCCGCCGTGATCAACCTGTCCAACGGCGTCATGATTTCAGAAACCGGCGTGTTTTCATCCTCAATGTACCACATGTCCCGACTCGTCACCATGCCCACCAATTTCCCATCGGGGTCAACGACCGGGAATCCACTCACCCCCTTCTCATGCATCAGCCGATTCAAATCCCCAAGCCGAGTCTCCGGCCGGGCGCTGTGGGGACTCTGAATCACCGTGTTTTCCGAGCGTTTCACCTTCGCCACCTGCTCCGACTGATGAT
Source organism: Verrucomicrobiaceae bacterium (assembly GCA_029865835.1). Taxonomy (GTDB): domain Bacteria; phylum Verrucomicrobiota; class Verrucomicrobiia; order Verrucomicrobiales; family Verrucomicrobiaceae; genus JAGRPD01. The sequence goes on along the minus strand of JARXAL010000292.1, from coordinate 1,734 downwards.
CAATCGGCGCATTCCGGTGAATGACCCCCAAACCTCCCTCGCGAGCCAACGCAATCGCCAACTCAGACTCCGTCACCGTATCCATCGCCGAGGATAACACCGGAATGTTCAAAGGAATAACCGCACCCAGACAAGCGTCCAAACGCACCTCGGAAGGCAGCACTTGGCTAAGCCCAGGAAGCACCAATACATCGTCAAAACTGAGTGCTAAAGAAGGTATTTCGCCCATGGGCCATCAAAGCAGGCGTTTCCCCTCTGTCACCTAAAAAATGCCTTTTTGGTCAGGTATCACCCGTCGCAAAACCTGATCCAGACCGCTCTCCGAGTTCTATTTGGCTTTGAATAGCACCGCCCCACTCTCGCCCACGCCCGTCACGGGTTTTGGCAAAGGCGAAAGAAAAAAGCCATGCCCGCCCTGATGAATACCCGCCTTCTGGAACAAAATGGCCTGCCAATTCACAGCTTTGGCCGTTGCGGGATGAACAACGGTCCCCCTCACCCCTCCGGTCGTGCGAGTAATGGAAGCCGTAAAACTCGCATCCGTTGTTGGCACACGCGTCACTTTATCCGCAACAGAAACACTCACCAACTTCCCAATTCCTGGAGTCAGTCCACCCGCAAAGGTCAAATCCGCGTTGCCATTAACCAAATTTTCAGCACCCAACGCAGGCACGACACTGCTCCCCGTCACCACACTCAATTTGGAACCAAAAATGTCCACATTGAGCCCCGTAGGCCAACCGGCGGGATACCATTGCGACGTCGCGATCGCCGGGCGGCACCAAAGCGCATTCACACCCGCCGCATCCGTCGCCGCCTGCAACGGATCCAGCTTCACTTCCGCCGCAAAACAGCCCTTCGCAGAATAAAGTGCTCCAAACACCACCAGTGTGTTCGCCTCTGTCAACTTCGCCGCCCACGTCGGCATCACCGTGTTATCGGCCAGCGTCACCGCACAACTCACACTGCCATCCGGTTTCACCACCAAACTACCGATGCCCACCCCCTGCGGGTAAAGGTTGGTCGCCAAGACCGGAACTTGCGCCTTGGCTGGCAGTATCAGATTGTACCGCTGACTCACAGCACCCGCCAACGATGCATCCGCTTTCAGAGCGTTGCTGTAATGAGCCCGCTTCGCCGCGATCTTCGAGACCGTCAATGTCGTCCCATTCAATTTTCGGGTCAGTGTGCCAGAGACCTGCTTACTGGCCCCCGTCATATCCAAACTCAATTCCAGTTCCAAATCCGCCTTCCCCTTCCTTTTGATCGTCAAGATCTTGGACCTTATCGTTCCGAATCGCGCAAATCCAGAGTTATCCAAAGTCCCCGCATAGCTCAGATTCGAACCATCAACCCTCAGACGCCCTGTCACCCCCCCTTTGCTACTCAACGTCGCAGTCAAATGCCCAACGGTTTCTACCCCTGGAGTCTGTCCAACATCCGGCAACACCAACCCCTCAAAGGAACCAATCAAAACTGGCACAAAAGGATTCAACCGGAAATTCGCAGTCAAAGACAAACCCGGCTGCATCAGAAAGTTAAGTCTCGGCAATTCCGCCAAAGCTAAAGTCACCCCGGTCCCGGCTATGTTATTCACCGTCCATCCATCAAAAACATATACTGTCCTCGGCGTTGCAGTGATCGAATATGGAAATCCTACGTTCCTAATCGAACTCGGCAAAAAGCCGGCACTCACCCCCCCAAACGCCGGGTCATTGACCCCCACACTCAAGG
>JARXAL010000269.1 GCA_029865835.1 Verrucomicrobiaceae bacterium | reverse complement strand
GTCAGGTCCCGCTGGCAAGCCAACTTCAGGATCCGTCGCAAACGTCGCGCTCAATTTCATCAACAGATACTCCGTCGCTGCCGTCCTCGACGTCCCCTTGTAAAGCCAAAGAAAGATACTGCTTCCCCCAAAGGCATTCTGCGAAGCCCGCGTATCTTGACTCCGATCAACCTCAAAGGCCCCCTGGGCCAGGGAACCCAAGTCAAACGCCCCACTGGTTGAATCAAACGGCACAAAAGCTGCATTCAGACCCGTCATGTCCCCCGCCATTACCAAAGCCGTCACCGCCGAATCAGAAATCGTCATTCGCCCAATAAATCCCCCTGAACCACTCCCTCCCAACAAAGTTCCACTGTTGTCTGCCACTCCGTGAAACCCATCGGCAGCAGTTGTGCCATTCGAGATTGTCAAAGTGGCACCCGTAGCCGGCAAAACCCACATCACAGCAAACACACTCGCCAGAAGACAGCGCAAAGCCACACTCATCGCCCGACCAAAACTCTGGATCTGAAACATAAAAAATGGAATGAAGTAGCGTGAAAACGAAAGGAAGGGGAACTCTCCGAAGGGATAGGCTCAATAATTCCCTTGATTCAAAACCACCTCCGTCGGTGCCCCACGGCGCTGAATCACGAAAGCCCCATCTGGCATCGGCACCGCCCCCTGATCAGTAGACCCCGCTCCAATACGCCTCCACCCGGTCCCCACCAACCCACCCGTCGCATAGTAGTATTGATTGTAGCCTGTTCCATTCCAGATCAATACCAGGTCCGCCAACGCCGAAACTCGACCCGCAGTCAGGAAACTTTGCATTCCCGATGTCGCCAACGTCAATCCAGCCGCTGAAGGCGACGTTCCTCCGGCATTCACAGGACACAGATTCGCCAAAAAGTTCCGTCCCGTCTGCAAGGTCACCCGGGTCTTTCCTGTCTTCACCTGACCCGACAGAACCAGAGACCGTGCCCCAAGCGCCTGAATCACCAGCCCGCCACCAAACGGAACCCTAATTCCCGACTGATCCACCACACCACCACTCGCCAATCGCCAACCCACCCCTTGAGCCCCTCCTGTCGAATAAAAATAATTCACAAACCCTGTCCCATTCGAAACCATGATGAGATCCGCCGAACTAGCCGCCGTCCCACCCACAAGGCCCGCTGTATTCGTCGCTCCAAAAACCTCTCCCAGTGTCCACAACCTCCAAATCCGAATGCTCGCCCCATCCGCCACACCGGCTGGCACTGGGTTTGTCAAAACCAATTCCCGTCCTGTGGCAAGGGTCTGCGAAATGACCGAATGCATGCCTTCAGCAACTCCCGAATCAATGAACTCCACCACGTGGGTCGCCTGAACCCCCGAACCGAATTGTCCATCCGTCACAGGTGCCGAAGCCGGTAGAAAAATCCGATTCCGCTGTGTCGCGTGGATCGTCACAGCCACCTGCAATTCCAAAATGGGCTGCAAAGCAAATCCCACAAAGTTAGTCCCCTGCACAAGATTCAAAGTAATCCCACCAACCACAGGCGTGGTCACCGTTTGGGCGTGTAAAGCCGTCACAAAAAAAAGGACAATTGCGGCAAAGAAGTTTTTCATGATTCGTGTCAGCCAAATAGAATGGAACACTCAAAGTCCGAAATGACTCAAATTTTAAGTGTGGAAGGCTAAGAATAACCCAGTTTCGCTCAGAAAACGAGAGAATAACAACCTTTGCGCCACGATTTAGCACGATTCCACCGCTTCAACCGCTCACCACGGCACCAGCCAATTCCCTAATCCGGCGAAGGTCCATTTTTCCCGTTCCAAGAACAGGAATCGCATCAACCCGAACAAACTGATCCCGCTTCGGCTTCCATAAATTGGGCAAATCGGTCCCCGCCAACCTTTCTAGGACGATCTCCAATGCTCCAACCTCAAGGGTATGAATCACCATCAGCTTTTCTCCCTTTTTGTCATCAGGCAAACCTGTCACCGCAAACGTCTGAATCGTCACCCCAGCCAATTCATGCAACCGCTCCTCCACCTTGATGTGCGGCACCATCTCTCCTCCAATCTTGCTAAACCGGCTCAATCGATCCGTGATGAACACAAAACCCTCCTCATCCATCGCCGCAATGTCACCCGTCACATACCATCCTTCTTTCAATACCTCAGCCGTCTTCTCCGGCCGCCCAAGATACCCACTCATAATGTTTGGCCCTTTTAATAGCATCAAACCTGATTCCCCAGCCTTGCGCATGGCCCCAGATTCAGGATCCACAATCCGCACCGCCATCCCCGGCAATGGGTGACCTATGGAACCTCGCTTGGCTCCCACCTGCCGAAACCCAGCCCCCCGGAAATCCAAGGTATTCACTGCCACCGCCGGCGAGCACTCCGTGCAACCATAGGCTTCCATCGGTCGCACTCCAAACTGAGTCTCGAACGCCTCCGCCAATCGATCCGGCAACTTCTCCGCGCCCACCATCACAAACCGCACACTCCCAAACTGCTCCGCCTTGCATCCTCTCAGGTAGAGTTGCAAAAACGTCGGCGTCGCCAGCAAAAACGATACCGCATTCCGGTGCACCAATTCGCCCACAATCTTCGCATCCGTGGGGTTGTAGTGATAGACCACTCCCAATCCCAAGACTGCAGGCGCCGCCAACGTCCCCGTGAATCCAAACGAATGAAAAAACGGCAGAATCCCCAGTAACCGATCATTCGACCGAAACGATATCGCTTGATTGATCTGCTGAATGTTCGCAACCACATTTGAATGCGTAAGCATCACCCCCTTCGGCTCCCCCGTGCTTCCACTGGAGAAGATAATCGTCGCCAAATCTTCAGCCCCAGGAACCCGTTCCGCCCCCAACCATTTCCCCAACCAAGCGGCCGGACAAAACAGCGCCATCACCGACGCCATCACCTTTTCAGCCGCACTAGGCTTCGCCGCGATCTCCTCGATCATCACCATTTCATTTGGCAGACTCAGATTGAGTCGCTCCAGAAATTTCGCCGTCGACACCACCTTCGTGATGCCACACTGCGCCACGCATGAAGCAATCGCATCAGGCGACAACGTGTAATTCAAATTCACCGGCACCTTGCCCAAAAGCAATGCCGCATGATTCACCACCGCCCCTCCCACTGAAGGCGGCAGTAAGATCCCCACCTTCTCTTCACCCGCCCAAACCGTCCGCAATCGCCTCGCCAAAAACACACTCTTCACCAGCAACCCCAAAAAGCCCACTCCCGGCGTGTTGGCATCGGCGGCTGCCATCCGAAACGGATGTCTCCGAGCCGTCCGAATCAATGCCCGATTCAATGGCTCAATCCGCATGCCTCGATCCGGCCAGGCTTCTGCCCCCAACTCCATCACCGCCTGCCGCACCGTCTCAGGCGCCGTGGTCGATGGCATCCCCTCTCCAAAACTCACCGTCACCGGATACGGTATCCGCCGTGGCAACTTCGTGTAAAACCGCCCCTTTTCAAAACTGAAAATACTCCCCCACACGTTGTCCAAATGCACGGGTATGATCGGCGCCTCAACTCCCTTCAAGATCCGGCTCATCCCGCCCTTGAACGGCAGCATTTGCCCTGTCCGAGTGATCTGTCCTTCCGCAAAAATACAAACCAACTCTCCATTCTTCAAACACTCCGTCGCCGCATTCAGCGACTTCAACATCTCTCGAGGACGAGCCTCTGAGGTAATCGGGATCGTCTTCAACATCGTCGAAATCGGCTTCACCCACCATTGATCATGAACCTCCTGATGCACAATGAATCGAATCGGACGATGCGTCGATGCGATCATGAAACACGCATCCGCCAATGAAACATGGTTGCACACCAGAAGCGCAGCCCCCTCCTCCGGCAGATTCTCAACGTTCCTCACGCGTACCCGATAAAACGTATGGGTCACCAACCACAAGACCAACCGCACCAGCGAATCCGGCACCAGTCGCATCGCAAAGATCGTCCCCCCCAATGTGACAACGGCCCCTGTTAGAAAAATCGCACCCGCACTCATCCCAAAAACCTCGCGCAACAGCCAAAATGCACCAGACGCAACGAACACACCTGCAGAGGACAACCACTCATTAGTCGCAATAACAGTCCCTTTATCCTCAACCTTCGGCCGATGCTGAATCAACGCATTGATCGGCACCGTGAAAAACCCACCGGAAACCCCCAGCATTCCCAGCAGAACCCCCACCTGCCAAGCCCCCAATCCCGGCACCGCCATCAGTCCCGCACAAAGAGCTAACCCAAACGCCCCCAACGGCACCAACCCATACTCGATCTTCTTTCCCGATAACTTCCCCGCCAAGAAACTCCCCACTCCAATTCCCACCGCCAAACAGGACCTCAGCAGACTAATCGCCATGTCGCTCAACCCCAACTCATCTCGTCCATACACCAGGATGGTCGGCTCCCCAAACAAGGCGCCAATAAACCAGAAATAAACACTCCCAATCATCGCAAACAAAAGCACCCGATCCAAACGTACCGTCTGCATGTTCGACCAAACCTCCGCCAGAAAATTGATCCGATAAACCTTCCCTGGATTCGCCTGCACCCCGACAGGAAGCCGCCACGCAAACACCAGCCCAAACATCGCCAAAAACGTCAACCCAAGCCCCGCCAACCAAACCTGACCCACCTCAACAGCGCCGGACACAGCCCCAGCCGCGATCCCCCCAGCAATGATCGCCGAAAACGTCCCCAACCCAAAAACACCGTTCCCCCATGACAATCGCGACTCCGGTAAGATCTCTGGCAAAAGCGAATACTTCGACGGACCAAAAAAAGCACTCTGCACACTCATCAAAAACACCACCCCAAACAGCACCGGCAAACTCTGCATCCACAGTCCCCAGGCACCCAAAGCCATCACCACAATCTCCAATGTCTTTGTACCAATCACCACAGAACGCTTGTGAAAGCGGTCAGCAAAATATCCCCCCGTCATCGCAAACAGCAAGAATGGAAGACTGAATGCCGCCAAAACCAAAGATATGTAGCTATCCCTGTCACTCTCGGCGACCAATCGATTCACCAAAAAAAGCACCAGGAATTTGAACACGTTGTCGCTAAAGGCACCCTGAAATTGTACCACAAAAAGTGACCAAAAACTGCGCGGGACGTGATCTGTTGATTGTGTCGAATTCATAGTCGTCAAAGTTTAGGC
>JARXAL010000233.1 GCA_029865835.1 Verrucomicrobiaceae bacterium | reverse complement strand
ATGAATGAAGCGGAGGCGGCGATGGGGCTGGTGACGCTGCCGCGACTGGCTGAGGAGATTGCGGATCGGGGCCGGGTGGCGGGGGTGTATCGGGAGGGTCTGGCGGGGTGTCCTGGTTTGACGCTGGCGTGTCTGCCGGAGGGCTTGGAGAGCAACCATGCTTATTTTCCGATCCGGATTGAGGCGGGGGCGTTTGGGATGGATCGCGGGCAGCTGATGGCGGTGCTGCGGGGGCACAATGTGTTTTCGCGGGCGTATTTTGAGACGCTGGGGAGTGAGTTGCCTTGGTATCGGGATTTGGCGTCAGCTCAGGCGGAGCATTTGCCGGAGTCGATCCGGGCGGCGAGGGAGACGCTGTGTTTGCCGATGTTTGCGGATCTGCCGTTGGAGGCGGCGGCGAAGATTGCGGCGATCATTCGGCGGGCGTGAGGGACACAGGAGAGTTTTGGCGTTTCTTTTTCCGGAGGGTGCGGATGATGGAGGGCTGGGCGATTGCCATGTGCGCGACTTTGGCGGTGTAGGCGAGCCACTGGCGGGGGTTATGGTTGGTGCGTGCGATTTGGGCGATGGTGCGGGAGGTTTTGAAGATGCAGTCGCGGAAGCCGGGGTGGCCTAGATGGCGGAGGCAGACTTCGGCGACATGGACGGTGCTGATGAGGCGGCTGAGCTGGGTGCGCGAGGCCCAGACGCTGCTGCTTTGGACGCGGTAGGCGGCCATGGGTTTGCGGATGAGGTGGAGTTCGCCGTGCTGGGCGAGAAGGATGAAGAGGGGCCAGTCGCCAAGGGGAAGATGGTAGACCCAGGGAGGGAGGCCGGGGATGAGGTGATTGCGAAAGACGACGGAGGCGGTGTGGATGTAGTTGAAGCGGGTGATGCGGGAGAGGCCGCTGATGAGGGGGTCGGATGGATTGGAGAGGGTGGTGGGGGAGACGCCGATTTCGTCGCGAATTTCGACCTGGTGGAAGCAGAGGCTGCAGGCGGGATGGGTGGCGAGGTGGTCGACTTGGAGTTGGAGTTTGGCGGGGTCGGTCCAGTAGTCGTCGCCTTCGAGGAGGGCGATGTATTGGCCGCGGGCGGCGGCGTAGAGCTGGGAGAAGTTGGCGTGGCCGCCGACGTTGACGGGGGCGTGAAAGGCGCGGATGCGGTCGGGGAAGCGGGCGGCGAAGGTGTCGAGGATGCGGCCGGTGCCATCGGTGGAGGCGTCATTGCCGACGAGGATTTCGACGGGGAAGGAGGTGACCTGGGCGAGGGCGCTTTCGAGGGCCTGGGCGAGGAAAGGTTCGTGATTGAAGGTGGGAATCAGAATGCTGACGAGCGGGGCGTGATGAGGGGGAGGGCTCATGCTTTGACCGGGAGGGCTGGCACGCCGAAGACGGTTTGGCCGCGGGGCACTCTTTTCAAGACGACGGAGCCAGCGCCGACGGTGGCATCATCCTCGATGACGGCGCCGGGAAGAATGCAGGCATGGGGATGGATGGTGACGCGGTCGCCGATGGCAGCGCCGCCACCGACGAAGACATAGGCGCCGATGTGGGAGCAGGAGCCGATGGTGACATCGTGGCCGATGGTGGTGTGGGCGACGATCATGGTGTGGGCACCGAGGGTGACGTCACTGGAGATGAGGCAGAAGGGGCCGACGACGGAGCCGGGGCCACGACGGGCGCCGTGGCCGGCGAGGAGGGAGCCGGGCCAGGTGAGGGGGAGGAATTGGCCGCCTTTGTCGGCGATGAGTTGGGCGTAGTGCTGGCGGCGTTGGGGATCGCCGACGGCGCAGATGAAGCGATCGTGGTCGGAAGGTTGGTAGGTTTCTGGATTTGCGAGGATGGGGGCGCCGGTGGGGTCCTTGTCATCGAGGAGGGAGGGGCGGTCGTCGAGGAAACCGGTGACGTGCCAGGGGCAGGAGGGGCCGAGGGTGGTCTGGATGGCCCAGGCCATGGCGCAGATTTCACGGCCGAAAGAACCGGCGCTGATGATGATCAGGCGTTGTTTGGCGATGGACATGGGGAGGGCGGTTCAGAGTTCGATGAGATCGGGGCAAACCATGCGGTCCCATTCGCAGGCGGCGGTGCCCCAGGACAGGCCGACGCCGAAGCCGCAGAGGATGAGGCGCTGGCGGGAGCTGCGGAGTGCGTCGCGCCACTGAGTGACGAGGGTGAGGGGAATGGTCGCGGAACTGGTGTTGCCGAAGTTTTTGAGGGAGCCGGGGGTTTGAGCGGGGGTCAGGCCGAGGCGTTTGCGGAGCATTTCGTTGACAGTGCGGCTGGCCTGATGGAGGACGAAGGCATTCACGGATTCTTTGGGCCAGTTCATGGCGGCGAGCATGGTGTGGATGGCAGGGGGGACGGTGGAGGCGGTGAAGTTAAAGACGTCCTCGCCCCTCATTTGGGATTGGGATTGGATTTTGATTTGTCCGTCCTCGTTTGCGAATTGGAAGTTGCTGGCGTCCAGACCGGGGCGGCCTCCGGCTCGGCGACTCATGATGTTATCCCAGCCGCTGCCGTCGGTGTGGAGTTGGATGCGCATGGGCGGGGCATCGGGGTGCCACTCGAGGGCGGTGGCGGAGGCGGCATCGCCGAAGAGGGGGCTGACGGTATTGAGTTCGGAGGCGAGGTTCGGTTTGCCGGCGGTGTCGCCGATGAGGAGGAGGGTTTTGGAGCCCGGGCGCTGGGCGGTCATTTTGGCGGCGATGAAGAGGCCGTAGGGGTAGCCGGAGCAGCCGAGGTTGATGTCAAACGCAGCGCAGGAGGTGGGAAGCTTGAGGCGGTCCTGGATGAGGCAGGCGGTGGCGGGGTAGTTGAGGTCCGGGGATTGAGTGATGAAGATGAGGTTTTCGATTTCGGCGCGGTTCCAGCCGAGTTCATCGAGGAGGCGGTTGGCGGCGGCGGTGGCGAGGTCGGAGCAGAATTGATCGGGCAGGCAGAGGCGGCGAGCGTGGACGCCGGTCATGGCGGAGAAGCGCGCGCGGATTTCGGGGGTGCCGTATTGGCTATCCGCGATTGGTTCCTCGTGGCGGGGGACGGCAGAGGCGAGGCCTGCGATGCGGATCTGATGAATGGTCTGGTCCATCAGGGCGCCGGTGGGAGTCGAGATTCGATGAGTTGCTTGAGGTCGTCCAGTGTGTTGCAGGAGAGGAGGTCATCGCCGGAGACTTGGACGTCGTAGTCGGCGTAGGCGGCGGCGACGATGGACACGGAGACCATGGAGTCCCATTCTTTTAACTGCCTGAAGGGGGAGTCGAGACCGAGGTTGGAGACGCGGAGATCGAAGGCGTCAGTGATGGATTCGAGGAACTGCGCGGTATCGATGGCGGGCATGAGCTAAAGGACCTTTCGATCGATAGCTAAGGTGCGGGGCGGAGGTCGAAGCAAGCGAGTTTTTCTTTTTGGCGAACGATGAGGCGGCCGTTGGCGAGGGCGGGGGAGGTGCAGCCCATGGCGTCGATGCGGACGCGCGCGAGTTGGGCGTGGGCGGCGGGGTCGGCGCGGGTGAGGGAGACGTGGCTGCCGTTGTTTTCGAGGACGATGATTTTGCCGTCGGCGAGGATGGGGGAGGTGATGGTGCTGGAGACGGTTTGCTGCCAGCGGACTTCGCCTGTGGTGAGGTTCACGCATTGGTGTTTTTCGCCGCAGGTGAGGTAGACGTGGCCTTCGTGGATGATGGGGGAGCCGGAGTAGCGGCGGGTGACCCAGAAGTGGGACCAGGCGGTCTTGGGTGGGGCGTCTTTTTGATATTGGGCGGCGCGGAGGCCGACGCTGTCGGCGCCGCTGTAGAAGACGAGCCAGTCGCCGCTGGTGACGGGGGTGGACTGGCCGCCGCCTTCGACGGTCCAGAGGATTTTGCCGGTGGCGGGTTCGAGGCCCAGGAGCGCACTGCTGGCGGTATGGAGGAGGAGCGGGGCACCGGATTCGGGCTGCCACCACTGGGGACTGCCGGTGTCGCCTTTGGCGTCTTTTTGTTCCCAGAGAAGTTTGCCGGTGGCGGTGTCGTAGGCTTGGGCGGTGCCGGCGCTGATGAAGACTTTGCCGTCGGCGACGAGGGGGGAGGCGGCGGGGCCTTTGCGGGTGAGGGGCGTTTTCCAAATTTCTTTGCCGGTGGCGGCGTCGACGCAGTAGAGGTGGGTGCTGGCGACGGCGTAGACGCGGTCGTCGATGACGGCGGGGGTGCTGGAGGCGTTGCGGCCGACGGGGAGGCCTTCGCCCTTGTAGCGCCAGATTTCTTTGCCGGTGGCGAGGTCGAGGCAGACGATGACGTCGTTGGCGACTTTGATGGTGTTGGGGACGACGGTGAGGAGTTTGTCTTTGAGTTCGGGGGAGAACTGCTGCTCGTCCATCCATTGGCGGAAGGCGTCGGGGGTGGGGAAAGGTTTGTTTTGACGGGCGGCGATTTTGTCGAGTTCGGCGAGGGGGAAGGCGGTGCGGCCGGCTTTGAAGCGGGAGGCGGCCCAGGAGCCGAGGGCGATGCGGTCTTTTTCCGTCATGTTTTCCTGGAGCCACTGTTCGATGAAGGCGTCGAGTTTGTCGCCGCGAAGGCGGGGGCTGAGGGCGAGGCGGGCGTCTTCGAGTTTTTTGGCGAGGTCGGGTTTGGTGCCGCGGTGATTGAGCTGCTGCATGACTTCGGTATCGATTTCGCGTTGCTCGGAGGCGACGCGCTCGTGCCAGACGATGCTGAGGTAGACACGTTCGCCAGCGACGACGGGGCTGCCGTGGCCGCCGTAGTGGTCGCTGGGGATGGCGTCACTTTCCCAGAGTTTGGTGAGGCCGGAGTCGGGGATGGCATCGGTGATGGGGGCGGTGTCGGAGGAGATGCCGCCGCGGGTGGGGCCGCGCCATTGGGGCCAGTCGGCGAGAAGTGGGGATGTGAGGACGAGTGGAAGAAGGAGGAGGGTGCGGCGCATGACGTGGGGTTTAACGTAGCGGGCGGGCCCGGTTTTGACGGGAATTGCGAGAATTGTGAATGGCGGGCGGCGGGGGAGGGGAGCGATGGAGGCGGATGTGGTCGAGGAGGGCAAGCACGGCTTTGGTTTGATAGCGGAAGGCGTTGCGCATGAGGGCGATGGTGCGAGTGGGGATTTCGCCGGTGAAGGAGCGGTAGATTCGTTGGTTGCTGAGGTCGATCTGGCGGGCCATTTGAGGGACGATGGAGACGCCGTGGTCGAGTGAGACGAGTTCCTGCACAGTGGTGAGTTGGCTGGTGCGTTCGATGGTGACGGGTTGAACGGATTGTCGGCGGCAGAAGGAGGCGATGTTTTCGGAGAGGCAATGGGCTTCGTTCAACATGACGAAGGGGTAGTCGGCGATGGCTTGAATGGTGAGGGGTTCGATTTTGGCGAGGGGATGTCCGAGGGGAGCGACGAGGAGGAGTTCCTCTTCGAAGAGGGGTTCGACTTCGAAGTGTTTGGCGTTGATGGGTAGGGCGACGATGGCGAGGTCGATCTCGCCATGGGAGCAGCGTTTGATGAGGGTTTCGGTGGTGTCTTCCTGGACGATGACGGAGATGTCCGGGTGTTGTTTGGCGAAGCTGCTGAGGAG
>JARXAL010000182.1 GCA_029865835.1 Verrucomicrobiaceae bacterium | reverse complement strand
ATCAGTGGTCAGTGGTCAGTGGTCAGTGGGCGGGGAGGGGCGAGGAGGAGGGAATGGGGGGTTAGGCTAGGGAGAGGGAGAAGGGGTAGGTTTGGCGGTAGAGGCGGAGGCGGCGGGAGAGGGCTGTGATGAAGCGCCATTTGCGGCGGATGACGGGGGTGTTGAAGCGGGTGGGGAGGCGGCCGCGGTGTTTGAGGTAGAACATGAAGGTCTCGGCGAAGTCCTCGCTGGTGGCGGTGGAGGCGTAGGTGGAGACGTGGTGGTCGGGGTCGTAGATCCAGGAGAAGTCCCAGCCGTGGGGGCCGCCGAAGGCTTCTTTGAAGCGTTGGGAGCGGAAGGCGGCGCGATGGACGCTGGCGATGGCGTGGGCCCATTCGTGGCGGAGGACGTCGCGGAGGGTGGTGCGTTTTTTGCGGGCGAGGGCTTCGCGGAGGCGGGCTGTGCTGAAGGAGGCGATGCAGATGGAGCGATCGCCCTCATACCATTGCCAGCCGTGGGCGTTGCCGCGGGGGACGAGCCAGACCTGGATGTGGTGGAGGCGATGGGTCCAAAAGCCGAAGGCCATCAGTTCGCGCATGACAGACTGATTGGCGCGGTTGAGTTGATCGAGGGTGACGACCGTGCGTCGCTTCGTTTTCATACGGGAACCTCCGTAATGGTGAACGAGCGCCAAAGTGGCTAGGAGGGAAAACTGTGCAACCGGGCAGTTGAATTTTTTTTGGAACCGGGGTGAAGCGCAAACCGCTTGCCGGAGAAGGCGGGCTGTGGAGAGTGGGTGGCTCTGGTGCGGTTTGCGCAACATTTTCGACCCGCCGGACGTTTTGAGTTTTCCTATCTTTTTATCATGAACATTCCCCATCTTCCCGTCCTCCGTAAAGGCAAGCCGTATGACAGTCTGGAAAAAAACCAGGTCAAAGACTACAAGACGGGGGAAGTGAAGGCTGAGGTGAGTCAGGTGAATGCGGGGATTGTGCGGAAGGATTTGGCGAAGATCGGGGAGGCGAGGGAGTGTTTGAAGAAGTTTAAGGTTTCCGAATTGATTGAGATCAGTGCGAAGGCGGGGGATTTGTTTTTGAATGGGACATTGCCGCTGGGGGATCGGGGACACACGCAGAGTCCGGAGGAGTACATCGCGACGCTGTCCCAGACGAGTGGATTGCCGCACGTGATGGTGAAGCGGAACATGGCGAAGTTGCACTTTGCTCTGACGCACATGGAGATGATTTTGAATGGGTTGTCGCGCGGGTTGGACATGAGTGTGATCGACAATGGGTTTGGCGAGCAGGCGGGGTGTCCGGTGTCGTATTTTCCGACGACGCAATGTTTGGGGTTGGTGATGCCGAGCAATTCGCCGGCGGTGAACAGTTTGTGGTTGCCGTCGATTGCGTTGAAGACGCCGGTGTTCATCAAGCCGGGCAAGGATGAGCCTTGGACGCCGTTCCGATTGATTCAGGCGTTCATTGCGGCGGGTGCGCCGGCGGAGGCGTTTGGGTTTTATCCGACGGACCATGAGGGGTCGGGTGAGGTGGTGAAGTTGAGCGGGCGGAGTCTGGTGTTTGGGGATGTGGGGACGGTGAAGCAGTATGAGAACAATCCGGCGGTGCAGGTGCACGGGCCGGGGTGGTCGAAGATCATCATTGGGGAGGATCAGATCGAAAATTGGAGGGAGCATCTGGACGTGATGGTGGCGTCGATTTCGGACAATGGCGGGCGGTCCTGCATCAATGCGTCGGCGGTGATTGTGCCGAAGTATGGGAAGGAGATTGCGGAGGCGCTTGCGGAGCGGCTGGGGCCATTTGAGCCAATGCCGTCGGATGATGAGAATGCGAAGTTGTCGGGTTTTGCGAACGCGAAGATGGCGGAGTACATTGACGCGGCGATAGATGCGGATTTGAAGGTGCCAGGAGCTGAGGATGTGACGGCGAAGTATCGCAACGGGCCGCGCAAGGTGGAGTTTGAAGGCGGGACGTTTTTGAAGGCGACGATTGTGCGGTGTGATTCGTTTGATCATCCGCTGGCGAATCGGGAGTTCCTTTGTCCGTATGCGAGTGTGGTGGAGTGTCCGCAGAAGGATGTGCTGTCGAAGATTGGGTATTCGCTGATTGTGACAGCGATCACGAAGGATCCGGTGTTTTCGGAGGCGCTGCTGGAGTGCGGGGACATTGACCGGTTGAATCTGGGGCCGCTTTCGACAATGAAGATCTCATGGGATCAGCCGCATGAGGGGAACATGTTTGAGTTCTTGTACAAGCGCCGGTCGATTGACCGGTCCTGGAACTGAAAAAACGAGTCCGCGTTCTGATTCGACTTCCTCACATTGCCTCAATGTCGCTCATGCCTTTTGATCATCAGCCGCGGACGCGGCTTGTGTTTGGACCCGGGACGTTGGCGCGGGTGGGGGAGTTGGCGAAGGAGTATGGGGGGAAGCGGGTGCTGCTGGTGAGTGATCCGGGGATCGTGAAGGCGGGATACACGACCCGGGCGGCGAGTTTTTTGGTGGCGGCGGGATTGGAGACGCGGGTGTTTGGGGCGGTGCGGGAGAATCCGAGCACGAAGGATGTGGAGGGGTGTGTGGCGGTGGCGAAGGAGTTCGGGGCGGATTTCATCATCGGGTTGGGTGGGGGTTCGAGCATGGACACGGCGAAGGGGTGCAACTTCATTTTGACGAATGGAGGGCAGATGCAGGATTACTGGGGCGTGGGGAAGGCGAAGAAGAAGATGCTGCCGATGCTTTGCATCCCGACGACGGCGGGGACGGGGAGTGAGTGCCAGAGTTTTGCGCTGATCTCGGATGCGAAGACGCATGTGAAGATGGCGTGCGGGGATCCGAAGGCGGCGGCGCGGGCGGCGATTTTGGATCCGGAGTTGACGGTATCGCAGCCGGTGCGGGTGACGGCGTGCACGGGGATTGATGCGATTGCGCATGCGCTGGAGACGGCGGTGACGACGAAGCGGAGTCCGCTATCGAGTTTGTTTTCGCGGGAGGCGTTTGAGTTGTGTCATGAGGGGTTTGAGCGGGTGTTGAGGGATCCGAAGGATTTGGATGCGCGGGGGATGATGCTGCTTGGGGCGGCGTATGCGGGGACGGCGATTGAGAACTCGATGCTGGGCGCGGCGCATTCGTGTGCGAATCCGCTGACGGCGAAGTTTGATGTGGTGCACGGGGAGGCGGTGGGGGTGATGCTGCCGCATGTGATTCGGTTTAACTCGGAGGATGCGGAGGTGGCGGCGATTTATGAGGCGCTTTACAGCGGGGATTTGCCGGCGCGATTGCAGGTGCTGTTGAGGAAGGCGAAGATGCCGACGAAGATTCGGTCGTATGGGATGAAGCGGAAGGATTTGCCGGAACTGGCGGTGATGGCGTCGAAGCAGTGGACGGCGCAGTTCAATCCGAGGGAGGTATCGGTGGATGACTTTGAGGGGTTGTATCGCTCAGCGTTTTAGCGGGATTTGCCATGGCACGAGAGCAACGGGACTGGTATGACACGCCGTTGTATTACGACATCATTTTTGATGCGGACACGCTGAAGGAGGCGGCGTTTTTGGAGGGGGTGTGGGAGCGGTTTGCGACGGGAAAGGCGAGGAAGATGAAGCGCGTGTTGGAGGCGGCGTGCGGGAGCGGGCGGGTGATGGGGGAGATGTTGAAACGAGGGTGGGAAGCGGATGGGTTTGATTTGAATGCGAGCATGTTGGAGCATGCGAGGAAGCGTTTGAAGAGACGGGATAAGTGGAAGGTGTGGCAGGGGGATTTGGCGGGGTTTGAGGTGCCGAAGGGGAGG
This sequence comes from Verrucomicrobiaceae bacterium, assembly GCA_029865835.1. GTDB lineage: Bacteria > Verrucomicrobiota > Verrucomicrobiia > Verrucomicrobiales > Verrucomicrobiaceae > JAGRPD01. The sequence goes on along the minus strand of JARXAL010000182.1, from coordinate 1,936 downwards.
CGATACGGGGTAGTGCATTGTTTGGTGAGCACGTTCAAGTATGTGCTGAGTGAGGCGGAGGCGGTGGCGGCGTTGCGGCGGATGGGGGAGTCGCTTTTGCCGGGTGGGGTGGTGGTGCTGGGGCTGCACCTGACCGATTATGGGCGGAAGGGATGCGAGCATGAGCGGTGGGTGGAGGAGCGGGACGGGGTGGAGGTCGTGTGCAACACGCGGACGTGGCCGGCGGAGCGGCGGACGCGGTTGGAGCGGGTGCGGGCGCGGTTGAAGGTGACGGAGGGCGGGGTGACGCGGGAGCAGGAGACGGTGTGGGATTTTCGGACTTACGGTGCGGGTCAGTTGCGGGCGTTGGTGGGGGCGGTGCCGGAGTTGGAGCGGGTGGGGTGCTTTGATTTTCAGTATGATTTGAGTGCGCCGCGGAGGTTGGATGATGGGTATGCGGATGTGATTTTGGTGCTGCGGAAGGTGGGTGTTTGATCAGTTCGGGGCTAAGCGCGATGTTGTGCAAGCGATGACTTGGCGGTCGTAGGCCGAGCCAAGGTAGGGCTAGCAAGTTGAATTTTGTCAGACAGTTGCCACCTGAACCCATTTCCTGCGAAGCAACGTTGCACCTGCCCCACGCTCACGAACGACGTTTGAGCAGCAGCCACATGAGGCCGAGAGCGGCGACAATGACGATTCCCCAAATGATATGTGGAAGTGATACTTCAGGTTCCCTGCTCGGCACGATAGGCGTAGGCTGCGCCGGTGGTTTCAAATCCAGGTCGTGACTCGGTAAAACCTGTATCGAGCCCTTCGTGGACGAATTCGTATTCATTTCAAGCCTCTTATGGAGAGTCAGTTCTGCTTCTTCTAATTCCTCTAAAAGGTAACCACGTCGGTCTCCAACGACGTCGCGCTGTTTTTTGACGACACTGTTCACTATAGCGAGCGACCTAACAGTGCCAATATTCGCGAGCGCCATAACGGCGTTTATTGCAAGCATTAAATCATCTGAGACAGCATACTTGAGTGCTAGATCTTCATTCTCTACACTTGGATAGTTAGAGAGCACATTAAATAAACCGGTCAAAAATTGCCTTTCCATTTCGTCATCCTCGCCCACGGATGGAAATTTTCGCTCTATCAGTTTGAGACGTTCCTGCTGTTCCTTTGTCAGGTCTTTGGTATATGACAAGGCATATAAGGAAAGGCGAAGGCGCTCGGGATTGCGCAAATTGTAAAAATCCTGTTCAACCAGATCCAAAAGCTTGTCATTGATATTTGGAAACTTGGTGAGGGCGTCAGTGAAAGTTGCCGGACTATTGGTCCTAGGGCCTTCTCGAACTACGTCACTGGGCGCAGGGGACATTGAATAGACCAATTTCTCCAAAGTCACCTTTTGCTCCTCCTCGGCCGCGAATGATCCGATTGTCAAACCGATAAGAGTCTGACCCGTAATGCAGAGGCGGCTGAATAAATGTCTCATGGTGCTTGAAGAAGTTTAAAGTGATACGACCACCATTGTTCATCCAATGAGAAGCGCTTGGAAGCATCTGGGCTGTTATCGACTGGAATAGGACAGGGACTCATCCGAGTTGAGGAAGCGGCATCGACTTTTCCATTGCAAGGGGTTTTCGGGGCTATCGACGGGTTTAAGTGGAGGTGGATTGGGTGGGGTTCCTGTTGGGGGAGTTCCTCTAGAGGGATTTGAGGGGTCGACCACATAGCCGGGGAAAAGCATGGAGGACGAGGGTTCTGGAAGTGGTGCTTAGGAAGGTGGGGTGAGGGGTGTTTTGGGCTTTACTGAGGGAGGGAGAATTGGTAGAATCGAAATTATAGAAATTACAATGCGTTCTCGACTTCTATTGTTTTGGGTGGCTGTTGGGCTCTTTTGTGCTGGTGCCTTTTATTGGGCGGGTGAGAGGGGAGAGCGGGGTGGTGCGGGGGTGTCGGGGCG
>JARXAL010000092.1 GCA_029865835.1 Verrucomicrobiaceae bacterium | reverse complement strand
ATTTTGATGAGGCACTTCGAGTCGCGAAGACAATGCCTCACCCATCGCTGTCTCTCCCGGCGCGCCAAATAAAAACCATTCTGATTGTTTTGGCTTGAGCCGCTCACTGATCTGATTTGCCGCCTCGGCAAAACGCTCAATCGGCCAACGCTTAGCCGGGCCGTACTCGGCACCAGCACAAAGTCCGAGTCGCAGATGGTGAGAGCCTCCTCCTTGCCCTTCAGTTTGTGAGTCCGTTCCCTTAAACTCACGTGCATCAAGAACAACAGCACCAGCATGATTGACAATCTGCAAGTATTTTTCTGTATGGTGAAGGGGGCGCGTGCCTTTTGAAGACTCTGGGCAAATCTGATTCAACAATCGCATGCGAGCGGATCCCGAATAGCCAACCAACCGAGGGATCCCCGCTAGCCAAAATTCCAAGGTCGAACGGGTTGAGTTGGTGAATAGGATTCCAGCAGCATACTCGATTTTTGTCTTCCGGATGCGATTTGATGCCTTGAGAAGCCCTTCTCTTCCGACTTTTCCAATATAAGCATCTACCTCAGGTAGAGATGACCATAGTTTTTCTAGTTTATCTGGCCCAAAGACAGTCACTCGAATATCTGGACGGCCCATTTTTAGAGCTCTTACAGCAGGAAAAGCCATGCAAGCGTCACCGAGCCAATTGGGTGATCGAACCAATACCTCAAAGGGCTTGAGTTGGCTAAAGACCATATTGGCCTGGAGGGCAACACCGCGACGGTAATCGGTTAGTAGAAAATTGGGATTGGGAGTCTTCCACCGATTGTGAACCCAAAACCAGTCGGCTGGTTTTTCTTTGATTACACTCTCAACAACTCGATTTAGATTCGCCGTGACCTGTTCAATGGTCTCTGTATTTCCGTCATTTTGGCCAGTCACTGCGGGCAGGACCTTGAGTTTCCAATATCCGATTCCATCATTTTGTATGATGATTGGTAACAGCAACGCGTTCCCTCTTCGTGCAAGCAATGCAGCGAGGGGCGTTGTGGATGCTAGCCGTCCAAAAAAGGGACACCATACGCCATGATCTCCAGCATGCTGATCCACCAACACCCCCAGGCAACCGCCTTCGCGGACAAATTTCATAGGACCGGAAAAGCCTTCGGATCGATCGAACAAATGATAACCAAGTTTCTGCCGACGACGAAGCACCAGCTTGTTCAAAAGAGGATTCGAAAGAGGCTGAAAGATACTGCCAGGAGTGCGACCAAAGACATAAAGCGTGGGAACCTGGGTTAAAAGCTCCCAACAACTGAGGTGACAGACGGCATATAGAATGTTTCGGCGTTCACGATCAGCTGCGCGGACGTGTTCGATCCCTTCGCTCGATACTCGTTTTAGGATCTCAGATTCGTGCATCAGCGGCAGCTTAAATCCAGCCAATAAATTTCCTCCGAGTGTGGCAAAATGTTCAACCGCCGTTGCCCGAATTTGAGCGTCTGTCCACTCTCCTGAAAAGGCGATTCGAAGATTTGTATGAGCAAGTCGACGATAAGGGCCGGCAATCCAATAGGCGCACCATCCCAGAAATCGACCCAAGCGAACGACTCCCCCTATAGGAAGCAATCGAAAACCCGTTTCGGCCGCTCTAAATCCGGCATACTGTACCCAGTGAACTAAACGAACCTTTTTTTCGTCAGGGTCGTTGGCCATACGAGTCATTCCTGGTGCCAGTCGCAGGGCTAATGTGAATTTAGCCCTTTAATCCCTCAGCCCTTAAAAAATTCTCGACCCAGGTGATGTCATAGTTTCCGTTTTGGAAATCTGATGTAGTTAAAATCTGAGATTGGAGAGGGATTGTGGTCTTGATTCCTTCTACCACAAATTCCCCTAGCGCCCGTCGCATGCGCTTAATCGCGATCTCGCGAGTCGCTCCAGTTACGATCAGTTTGGCAATCATCGAGTCGTAAAAAGGCGGCACCTCGTAGCCGGCATAAACATGGGTATCAACGCGGACTCCCCTGCCTCCTGAAGTATACCAAAGCTTTATCTTCCCTGGGCTTGGTGTGAAGTTGCGAAAAGGATCCTCTGCATTGATGCGACATTCGATGCTGTGACCTCGCGCCACAGCATTTATCACGTGTTCTGAAAGTGGTAATCCACCGGCAATTCTTATTTGTTCTTTGATCAGATCGCAGCCGTAAACTTCTTCGGTAATCGGGTGCTCCACCTGGATCCGAGTGTTCATTTCCATGAAGTAGAAATTCTTACAGTCATTGTCTACAAGGAATTCGATCGTGCCGCAGTTTTCATATCCGATCTCTTTGCAAAGACTAACTGTTGCCTCACCCATGGCCTTGCGGAGATGGTCGGGCAGTTTTGGGGACGGGCACTCTTCGATGATTTTCTGATTGCGGCGCTGCATCGAGCAATCACGTTCACCGAGATGGACCACATTCCCGAGACTGTCCGCAACAACTTGGAATTCTATATGATGGGGTTTTTCCACCAACTTTTCCATGTACATTGATCCGTCACCAAAACATTTTAACGCCTCAAGGGATGCCGCCTGAAAGCTGGAAATCAAAGTCGCCTCGTTCAATACAGGCCGCATTCCACGGCCACCACCACCCGCTGTAGCCTTGATCATCACAGGATAACCAAGCTCGCGAGCAACCTTCAGTGCCTCCTCTTCATTGGCAACAATACCATCCGAACCCGGTGTAACAGGAACGCCCGCAGCCCGAGCTGTGGCACGAGCTGAATTCTTGTCACCCATCAAGGAAATGCAGCGTGACGAAGGTCCGATAAATTTGATTTTGCATCTTTCGCAGATGTCGGCGAACTCCGCATTTTCAGAAAGAAATCCATAGCCGGGGTGGATTGCGTCGACATTAGCCACCTCAGCTGCACTGATAATGCGGCTCATTTTGAGGTAGCTCTCAGAACTGGGTCCTGGACCAATGCAGATAGCCTCATCTGCTAGATGAACGTGCATTGAGTCGACGTCTGCTTCGGAGTAAACAGCAACCGTTTTTACATCCAACTCTTTGCATGCACGAATGACGCGCAGGGCGATTTCACCACGGTTGGCGACTAGAACTTTTCGAAACATAGGGAGGGTAAAGAATGGAAGAGGTAGATTGTTCCCGGAAGAATGGGAAACAGCATCGGTGTTCTGCAGTTGGATTACGCCTTCAGTTCAAATAGCGGTTGGCCGTATTGAACAGGTTTCCCATCGACTGCTAACAAACGGGCGACAACACCACGCGTTTCAGCTTTGATTTCGTTCATGACCTTCATGGCTTCAATGATGCAGACGGTCGTATTTTCGTCCACCTGATCCCCGATCTTTACAAATGGAGCCTCACCCGGAGCTGAGGCAAGATAGAAAGTCCCCACCATAGGGCTTGTAATCGCAGGACCTGCAACTTCAGGTGCGACCTCAACTGAAGGCGCATTAACCGGAGGTGCTGCAGAAATCGGAGTTGCTGGCAACGCATACGCCGGAGCAGATGCATGTCCCGAAGCGGTTGGAAGGTACTTGAGAAGGTTTTTTGCAGTTTCAAAGTCCGATCCTCGGCGGAGTTCAATCTTGGAACCTTCCTGCTCAAAATGAAAGTAACTCAGGTCATTCTCAGCCATGAGTGCGACAATTTGCCGAATTTGTTTGAGATCCAAGGTATTAGCCTCTTTAGCAGCAGATTTGGGTTGGTCCATGTGACAAATAATTGAGTCTGAACATGAATGTTACAAGGCTGAAGCCGTGCCGCAACCATAAAAGCCACGGTTTGCGAGCCTTATGAACCGAACGGCTCACTTTCCATGCCTATCGACTAACATTTGGGTAGCTTCTGTAATCAGAGCGGGGCCTCGAAACACGAGGCCGCTATAGATCTGAACAAGATCTGCACCGAGCCTACGTTTTTCTGCTGCATCAGCACCTGTAACGATTCCACCCACTCCGATTAACGGAATCTCAGGCCTCAATCCGGCTCTAAACGCCGTGAGAACCTCGTCGGATCGTTTTCGAACGGGCTCACCGCTCAGGCCACCGTTCTCATCGGCAAACTTGTGCGGACGAACGCTGCGATGATCGACTGTTGTGTTGGTAGCAATGACCCCATCGACCCCAACCTCATTGAAAACCCGCACTAGGTCTGAGATTCCCTCGCTCGTCAGGTCAGGAGCGATCTTGACAACAACGGGCACCGTTCTTCCAGTTTTTCCCTTCAACATCTCCTGCTCCGCACGAACCGCAATCAGCAAGCTACGAATAGCGTTTTCCGACTGCAAATCCCGTAGGCCCTTGGTATTGGGGGACGAGATGTTAACTGCCACGTAGTCAGCCACGTCATAAGTCGCCCTGAGGCAAATGAGGTAATCCTCGACGGCGGTCTCATTCGGAGTATCAAAATTCTTTCCAATGTTGACACCCACGATCGCTTTTGCTTGTCGATGTCGAAGGCGTTCCACTGCAGAATGAATTCCTGGATTGTTGAATCCCATTCGGTTAATCAGGGCACGATGTTCAGGCAGACGAAACAATCGCGGTTTAGGGTTTCCTGTTTGAGGCCTCGGAGTCAGGGTGCCGACTTCGACCATCCCAAATCCTAGTTTACTCCAAGCGTCAACCGCTGCGGCTGACTTGTCCATCCCTGCCGCCAAGCCCAAACGGTTTGGAAAACTGAGACCCATTACCGAGACCGGAGGACCATCAACAATCGCCTCGCGCCCTAGTAATCCCAAACTGTGAGTGACCCGCATCATGCGGGTTGTCAACTCATGGGCGGCCTCAGCCTCCATACGGAACAGCAGAGGCTTGATGACAGGATAAAAAAGGCTAGCCAAAGACATTCCCATTACCTCGCCTCCCCGAAGCGTCTGTCAATAAATGCCTGTAACCCTACTCAAAGATAGAGCCCTCGTCTCGATCTGCGACCTTCAGGTAGCGGTAATAGACTTCCAATTGCAAGGTGCAGAGCGCCTGACGATAAATATCATTTTTGGTATCGCCCGCAGCCCAATTTGCGCGACCCGCCTTGAAGCTGCCATTTGGCTGCTGGGCAGCGAGAATTTGAGGCAGAAATTGTTCGTTGTAGAATTTCCACTCCGCACCACCCTGTTGGAAGAAGGCCTGAGTGTAATAGTACCAGCAGTAAAGGTTGCAGTTCTTATTCCAGTCCAGCGGTTCGGCTGTGAGAAACTCTTGAAGAAATCCAATTCCCTTCTTGATCGCGGCAGTCTTGCCCTTTGACAGAGTCTGCAAACCCAAAACGCCACAGCCAGTGAGGCTCCATTGATTGTAGTGGTCATCCCGTTTTTCCTTTCCAAACCCACCATCCTTGGTCTGTTTGGATAGAATATACTCCACGCAGTTGTCGATCGCCTTGGACAGCCCCGGGATCTTGAGGCTAGTATTCTTCGCAGCCTTCAGCGCCTGATACTGCCAGCCAGCAACGGAGAGGTCTTCACCCTTGCTGTCCTTCGTGTAAGCAATAGGCAGGCCGGCCTGGTCGCCACCATAGGTCCAAGAGCCCCGAGTATTTTGGTTATCTATAATCAGTTTGACCCCCTTTTCGAAGGTTTCCCTCATGCCTGGAAGTTGTTTGGCCCCAAGACGAGCTAGGGTATACATTTCGCCCAGAGCGTAAGTCGCAATCCCGTGCTCATAGGTAGCTGAATTGGCAGTCGGGTTTTCCGCCAAGATACCACTCGGGTGCTTTTGACCCAATTCGACTAAAAACATGATCCCTTTCATCACATTGTCCCCATAGAATGGTGAGTCAGGAGTCTCACAGCGACCGAGGTAGCATAGAAGCACCATTCCGGTATAGGCAGCCTTGTTTCCTGCGCCCCACGAACCATCGGCGTTCTGTTTCGTTTTGAGCCACTCAAGTGACTGGGACACAGCCCGTTCGCACTCACTTGACCCGCCATTCTGTGCAAGCTTCTGCAATCGTTCAGCAGATGAGCAACGGCTCCGCATTGAAGGGGGCAGGCTCACAAAGCCAGCCGATCCCCCAATGCCCATACCCGTGCCAAAACCACCCCCTGCCCCAGCCTTGCCGAACCCACCGCTCCCCAGCGTGCCACCACCCATAGGTGAACTGACATCCGGTACATCTAATAGGTCTGGTGGCGCCTCTGGCAAAGTCACTTCAGAAGTCGTGCTGTTGCTCACGATTTTCTTCATTGGCATGCTTTTGTTGAGCGTTGTGCGCTTCTTCTGCTGCACCTGATGCTTCATATCTGCAGAAGCAGCTGCGCCTTGCGCAGTTCCGCCCCCAGGAAGGAAGTCCACCTCCTTCTCAATCATCTGTGAACTGACCACGATGATTCCAGCGATTAAAATGATTCCAGCATGAATGGCCAGACTCAAGGTCAAAGAGCCACCACCGACTTTTCTCCAGAGCTTGACGAAAGGATGGGGAGGTTTTACTTCGTCGAAATGGGTCGCTGCTTCTGGGTGGAAAATCTCACCTTCAGCAGGCACATAAACGGGAACCTCAGGTTCGAGTGCTGCCGAAACCGCCAAATTTGCGGGAGGTAAACCTGAAGAGTTGGATGGAGTTGGCGGGATAACAGGAACACCACTGGTTCCTGCGGTTGGTGCCGGATAACCGTATCCTGGAGGTGGATATCCGGGTGGCCAACCTGCTGGAGCTGTCCCAACCGGCGGAGGCGGATACCCTTGGGGCCATCCCTCAGGCGGAACCATTCCTTGAGGCATTAGATGACCATAGCCGGGCGGCGGATAACCCGGGGGCCATCCAGCTGGGACCGGGACCGACCCACTAGTTGGTGGAGGTGGCAGATGGGCGCGATTGGTATTGCCTGACGAGGGTGTTGGTTCGCTCATAAATGGGGGTTTAACAACTAGGATAGACAAAACATCTAGCCTTGTCAGTTCAAAAAAAATGACTGTTTGACGGTTTATTGCATTTTTTGACGGATTCGAAGGGATTCTCTTGCAATTTCTACCTCAAATTCACAGCTCCCCCATCGATCAAATAGGCTGCTCCTGTGACGAATGAGGCCTCCTCACTGCAAAGATAAACGGCAAGACTAGCTATTTCCTCGGGTTTGGCCATGCGACCGATCGGCTGGGCCGCACTGAGCTTTGCAAACATTTCAGCTTCATTTCCCGGGTAGTTTTTTGCCAAATAGCCGTCAACAAAGGGCGTATGCACTCGTGCTGGGCAAATGCAATTACAACGGAGGCCCTGCGTAATGTAGTCCTTCGCAATTGAATATGTCATCGTTTCAACTGCTCCCTTCGTCATGGAGTAACCAAAGCGCTCGGCCAACCCCATCATTGAAGCGATGGAACAAAGGTTCAATATCACACCTCCGCCCGCTGCCACCATCCGCCTAACAGCCTCCTGTGCACAAAAGAACACCCCCTTGATGTTGATTCGATACAAGCGGTCCATGTCAGACTCGTGGGTCGTCAGCAGATCTCCAATGTGCGCAACGCCCGCATTGTTTACAAGAATATCGATCTTGCCCCGCCGATTTTCAATTTCGGCAAAGACTCTCGCTATCGCCTCACCATCGCCCACATCGCAAGCATTCGAGTAGGCTTGCCCGCCATCAGCAATGATTCGAGAAACTGTAGAAAGTGCCGCTTCTGATGTGAGGTCGAGCACTTCAACCACAGCTCCTTGCCGGGCAAAAGCCTCAGCAATTGCTTGTCCTATGCCCGAACCGCCGCCGGTTACTACCGCTACCTTATTGGAAAGAGAAAACATCTTTGGAATGATCTCCATAGACTTAACGAGGGTGCAACTAAAATCCGTTTTTCTTGAATGAACTCACAGACCATACTTTTTGAAGGGAATGCTGTCGCGTAGACGTTTTCTTGGTTCGCCTTTGCACCTACTACCATGATTGCCATCCGAACTCTTTTTTTGATCGGTCTTTGCTTCGCGTCAGCCCATTTATCGGCCGAACTCACAGTCAAACCATCTGCAAAGGGGGCGTTGGTGAAAATCGATGATCAAGTCTTCGCCGAATATGTGTCGGCCGACGAAGAGACCAACATGCCTTATCTATGGCCAATCTACGGTCCAGGACAGAAAGCCATGACCCGTGCCTACCCGATGCAAATGATCGAAGGCGAACAACACGACCACCCTCACCATCGAGGACTCTGCTTTGGTCACGAAGACATTGCAGGATATGATACTTGGGCCGAGAAAGCCACATTTGAGGAGCAACTGAAGGGTAAAAATGCAAGTAAAGCCAAGGAGCGACTGAATCTGCTTGGACGCATTCAACATCGCAAGTTCGAAAAACTTGAGGTGGCAAAGGGTTCGGCGATTATTGTCGCACTCAGCGACTACCTTGATGCATCGGGGAAAAAGCTCCTGGAAGAAAGACGCACCATGATTTTTTCGGTCGATGGTGACAATCGCCTCATCGATGTGGACATTGAATTGATTGCTTCGGAAGGCGCGGTGAAAGTCACAGACAAAAAAGATGCTGGGCTCAGCATCCGTGTTCCTACCAGCATGGCCGTCGACTCCAAGTTGGGAGGCAAATTGATCAATAGTGATGGCGACACCGACGCGACCACCTGGGCGAAGAGAGCCAAGTGGTGTGACTACCATGGCCCGGTAGAAGGGATACATCTCGGTATCGCGATGTTAAACCACCCTTCAAGTTTCCGCTATCCGACCTATTGGCATTCCCGGACTTATGGGCTATTCACGGCAAATCCGTTCGGCACCAAGAGCCTCAATCCGGAAGAAATGGACGGTTCCTACACGCTGACGCCTGGGAGTCCGACTCGGCTTTTTCATCGTTTTATCTTCCACTTTGGTGACGAAAAAGCTGCCAACATTGAATCCGCATGGCAGGCTTATTCCAAAGTTTCCAAGCCCTAGCCACTGACTTTTAGCATCAACTTATCTCGAAGCATGCGCCCCCTACTATTGATCCCACTACTCTCGATTACAGCTTTCCAGGTACACGCCCAGAAAGCAAAACGTGAAAAGCCTCCCGTTGAGCCGGGCACGCCTGCCTTTAGGCCTAATTACGATCAACCTTCATTCGATCCATCGGCAGTGAAATCTGAGCATTTGATTCCGAGCACATTCCACGTTCCGGATGATCTTGAGGTGACTCTTTGGGCAGCGTCTCCCGACCTATTTAATCCCACCAATATTGACATCGATCACGCCGGGCGCATTTGGGTCACTGAGGGCATCAACTACCGTCGTCACGATGGACGATCAAGACAAGGTGATGCCATTCGTGTTCTTCAAGACACTAATGGGGATGGACGAGCGGATAAGTCCCATGTCTTTGTGCGAGAAAAAGGCCTCGGTGCACCATTGGGTGTCGCTGTATTCGATAACGTGATTGTCGTCTCCAACACACCCGATCTCATCGTTTACACCGACATCAATCGAGACCTCGTATTCGACCCGTCTGTCGACAAAAGAGAGGTTCTGCTCAATGGCTTCGAGCAGGCTCAGCACGACCATTCTCTCCACTCTGTTTCGGCAGGCCCTGATGGGCGATGGTATTTCTCAAATGGCAACTGTGGAGCGTATTTTACCGATAAGTCGGCTAAGACATTCCGAATTGGAGGTGGCTATCTCAATAATCCATGGGTTGGCGAACCCTCCGATGATGGCTTTGTCTATGTGGGTGGTTTTTCGGCAAGTATGAACCCAGACGGCACTGCTGCTCGCATTCACGGTTACAACTTTCGTAACTCCTACGAACAAGTCCTTACTTCTTTCGGAGACCATTTCCAGAATGACAACGATGATCCGCCAGCCTGTCGGGTGACTCACCTGATTGAAGGTGCAAACCTCGGCTTCTTCTCAAAGGATGGCAAGCGCCAATGGCGTGCAGACCAGCGCCCCGGCCAAAGCATTCCGACAGCCGAATGGAGACAAGACGACCCCGGTGTCTTTCCGGCAGGCGATGTCTATGGTGGAGGTGCTCCAACGGGCATGACTTACTATGAGAACGGTGCACTACCCCACAAATACAACGGTCTTCTCCTGAGTTGCGAAACCGGACGAAACACGGTTTTCGGTTATCTTCCACAGCCGAAAAATGCAAGCTTTACTCTGGATCGCTTCGACTTCATCACAACCAACAAGACGGGCGAGTTCAAAGGCTCTGATTTTGTTGGAGGAAACAATAATTTGGCTGAGGAAAAAACGTTCTTCTTCCGCCCATCAGGTGTCCGCGTCGGTCCTGATGGTGCCATCTATGTCAGTGACTGGTATGATTCTCGGACAGGCGGCCACACCGACCTTGATGAAACCTGCTCAGGAGCAATCTACCGCATCGCACCCAAAGGCTTCAAATCAATTGTGCCTTCGATCAATTTTTCGACATTGGAAGGCCAAATCGCAGCCCTCCAAAGTCCTGCTATCAACACTCGTCACGTAGGCTTTTCGCATCTCAAGGCATTGGGACCTAAAGCAGTGGAACCCGTTGCAGCCTTGCTGGAAAATGATAACCCCTACATCGCGGCTCGGGCAGTTTGGCTTCTGGCGCAACTCGGCGAGGTCGGCGTCAGAAAAGTTCTCCCCCTTCTCAAGTCCTCAGACGCTCGCCAGAGACTACTCGCTTTCCGGGCCTTGCGTGCAGCAAGTTTTGATATCATGGCCTTCGCTGATGAACTCGCAAGCGACAGCGATCCCGGAGTTCGTGCAGAGTTGTCGGTCGCACTCAAGTATGTCCCAACTGCGAAAGCGATCCCCATCCTCGTCACTTTGGCTTCTAGATGCGATGGTAAAGACCGGCATGTCCTTGAGGCGTGGGGTATCGGCTGTACGGGACGTGAACGTGAAGTTTGGAAAGCCTTGAATGAAGTCCACGGCAAATCCGACCCCATCCAATGGACATCTATCTTTGCTCATCTCACCTGGCGCCTCACACCCGTTGATGCAGTTTCTGCACTCGCAAAACGAGCCATAAATCCTTCACTCAATGAGGCGGATCGGCGCCTCGCAATCGATACTCTTGCGTTCATTCCCGATCTCTCCGCCGCACAAGCCCTCATGGTAGTAGCCAAGAGCAATCCGAACACATTAAAGGATCATGCACTTTGGTGGTTAATCAAACGCAGCACGGATGAATGGTCAGCCTTTGGTTTGCCCGAACTGTTAAAAAAGGAAGGCATTTTCGACCCGGATTCGATTAACCTCGTATCAGTTTCGACTCCGGAAGCACCGCCAAACCCCACTGGATTTGACATAAACGCTGTCCTCGCCCTAAAGGGAGACCCCGTGAAAGGCGCCGCTACCATTCAGCGCTGCTACATGTGTCATAAGATAGAAGGAACTGGAGTGGATTTTGGGCCGAACTTAACTGGATGGGGTAAAACTCAGCCTCCAACGGTGATCGCGGAGGCGTTACTTAATCCCTCCAAAGATATTGCACACGGCTTCGATGGTGTCCAGATCGCCACCAAAAATGGCATCACCATTCAGGGTATGATCCTTACAGATGGTGACATTGTCATGATTCGTTCACTTGGCGGTCAGACCCAGTATGTGCCGAAGAAGGGTATCGCCAAACGGGAAAAAATGACACGCTCAATGATGATGTCTGCAGTTCAATTGGGCCTCACGACACAAGACATTGCAGATTTGATCGCACACATGGGTAATGGGACCCGCTAAGGTATATTACCCAATTCATCACTCCCCTCAATCTGCCCCAAGGCCCATTGAATCCCGTTGAGAATATGCTCCTGGTAGGCTTGCGCAATTTCGGGGGAATTTTTGCGCTGCGCCGGATTCCATGTGGGATCCCAAACATCTTCACGATGTCCCAATGAGGTGTAGAACACCCTTCCCTTCCCAAAGCTCTTGCACCACGAGATAGGAAAATAGCCTTCGGTTCCTTCGTTTGGATGCGCATTGAGACCTAGCAATCCGTGCACTTTGGATTTCTCGAAACTTTTGATGATGTAGATTTCGTCCATCACTTTGAACCCATCCGGAAGTTGCTTAACCGCAGGATGTTTGGGATCGTGGACAACAGGCTTTACCTCGACCTGAGCCTTGTGCGTCTCGAATTCCCCGCCAAGCATGTCAACATAGCGACGGAAGGGATGGTACGTATCTGAACCAGAGTGCATCGCAATGAATGCCCTTCCCTCTTCGATTAAACTGATAAATCCTTCCCTATCTGGAAGCAGCAAGTCCCCAGTCGTGTTGGCGAACACAAAACCATCATATTGTTTGAGCTTATTAATCGCCATATGCTTTGCCATGTAGGCTTGGACAGACTTGTTCCATTCCCCATTCGCAGCATTGTACTTGGCTAATGCCAAACTAAACGACGCTTTGCGGGCGTCGAATGAAGCATCGCTTTCACTGGTCGTTTTTACAGGTGGGCGCCCGGGGTTCCTGGGCTGACCCTCTGGCTGCCTAACAAAGTCCGCGGTGAATGAACCCGATCTTTTACCCAGGTCCTCGATGACCTTTTCAGCGGTTTCGATGGAAGAATGCCTGAAGCCAGTTGTCACCGTCACCACCAAGATTTTTTTTGGAGCATCGGCGGCACACAGAATTGACATCGAACCAATGCCACACGCAATGGTCAAAAGAGCGGTTGAGGAAACGATTAGAGATCGGAAGAGTCGACTGGACATATTTGTACAACGACGATCTCAGTAGTCTCCATTTCAGCAAACCATATCTTTCGCGAAATCATTTTCCCGCACGCATACGAAAAGCTACCCCTTGCCTTCAACGACCATGGCTACTGAACTCAACGAAACAGACCTCACTTCTGCACTAGTATCCCTTCCTCACGGTCCCGAGTTTCGTTTTATCGATCAGCTAGAGTCCCTCACTCCGGGTCTTGAGGCAGTTGGATTATACCGACTGCGAGAACAAGCATCTTTCCTGTCTGGGCACTTTCCAGGCCACCCAATCATGCCGGGAGTGCTCATGATTGAGGCCCTCGCGCAAGTTGCAGGTGTGGCAGCTCAAACAGATCCAACAATCCCAGCACTCGCGGAACTCAAACTAACGGCAGTGAGACAAGTCAAGATCCTGGGCACGATTGCCCCGGGAAACGTCCTGCGTATTCACGCACGCATTTCGGGGCGTCTAGGCAACCTAGTCCTTGCAACGGGCATGGTTTCCTCGGCAGACGGAACCTGTCTTCTAGAAGGTCAAGTCACCCTAAGTGGACTTATCTCGACGACTAAACCAGTAGTTCAGACATGATTCGCCCACCATTAATGATGTCGATCGGACGCCCGCCATCGGCAACGATCCGCTTTTCTCCATTGATACCAAGCAGACGATACATGGTTTTGGCCAAATCTTCCGGGCCAACGGCATCGCGGTCCGGTTCTCCTCCAAGCGCATCAGATGCACCATGAATGTATCCGCGTTTGACGCCGCCGCCAGCCATCGCCACCGAGAAGACCCGAGGCCAGTGATCCCGTCCATTCGTGCTGTTGATCTTTGGGGTCCGTCCAAATTCAGAACTCACCAAAACTAGTGTCCTGTCCAGCATTCCGCGATCTTCCAAATCGCGGATCAAACGGGCAAAGCCTTTATCAAACTCAGGGCCGCCCTTATCGAAGGATCCTTTGATATTTGAATGGTGGTCCCAACTTCCGTAGGTCACTGAAACCATCCGCACGCCCGACTCAACCAACCGCCGAGCCAGCAAAAATCTTTGTCCAGCCTGATTGCGACCATACTCGTCACGCAGTTTTTCAGGTTCCTTGGTCAGATCAAAGGCCTCTCTTGCCTTCTGACTGCTGACCAAGCCGTAGGCAGCCTGATAAAAACTATCCATAGCCGTAATCGAGTCAGACTTCTCGATCGTTCGGAAATGCTCGTCCACCGTACCCAGCAGCGAACGCCGCCGATCAAAACGCTTCGCATCGATGTCCGCCGGTGAGAGCAAATCACGCACCGAAAAGCCCTTATCAGCAGGGTCACTGCCCAGTGCGAAAGGTCCGAACGCACTGCTCATGTAACCTGTCCCTTGATCTGGAATGGACTGATTCGGCACAGCAACATACGGAGGCAAATTTTCACGAGATCCAAGTTCGTGTGAGATCACTGATCCAAAGCTCGGAAACTTGATTGCCGGGCTCGGCCTGTACCCTGTGAACATGTTGTGTGTACCACGTTCATGGGCAGCTTCCCCATGGGTCATCGAACGAATCACAGTCAAGCGATCCATGATTTTGGCCGTTTCGGCGAACGTTGCTCCAACATATTCACCTGGAACACTCGTCTTTATGGGACTGTAAGGACCACGATAATCGGGCGCCGCAAAGGGTTTAGGGTCCCAAGACTCATGTTGAGCCATCCCACCAGGCAGATAGATGTGAATGATCGAATCAGCTACCGGCTTAAAAGTCTCGACCGGCGCAACCTCCATTGCGGCCTCAAGCCGAAGAAGTTCAGGCAACGAAAGTCCAATACCTCCCATCATTCCAACATACAAAAAATCGCGCCTATTCATACCACCACGTAAGTCGAGGTGATTACCTTGGCAATTGGGGTGCATTTTCATGATCAAAAGAGGGTATCTGAGTTTTAAAAGGGTAGTTCAACTTAAAGCCTAACAATCAACCTACGTCACTGGACCAACAGTCTTTCGCCACAAAATAAAATATCAGAATATCTGAATCGCGCCGAAACAAGCCTTCTGGTCGGCGATCCTGCCAGTAACCCATTGACGGATTCGAAAGAAAAAACTCCTGATCTACGGGCCTATTGCGCGCATCAAAATGTTGCTCAGGAAACTTAGCCGACCTCATTTGAAGAAAACCGGAATCATCAGGATCGCCAGGATGTTCACCACTTTAATCATGGGATTCACCGCAGGTCCTGCTGTGTCCTTGTAAGGATCACCAACGGTATCTCCAGTCACCGCCGCTTGGTGAGCAAACGAACCCTTCCCCCCGTGATTCCCTTCTTCAATGTATTTCTTCGCATTGTCCCAGGCCCCGCCCGCAGATGTCATCGCGATGCCCACAAACAATCCCGTCACAATCGTCCCTATTAGCAGCCCGCCCAACGCCTCCTTGCCCATGAATCCGGCGGCAATCACAAAAACCAACGGCAGCAATGCAGGCACCACCATCTGACGAAGCGCCGCCTTCGTCACAATCCCCACACACTCGCCATAGTCAGGGACATCCTGCCCAGTCAAGATCCCGGGTTTCGCCAGAATCTGCCGCCTCACTTCGCGCACCACAGCTCCGGCCGCATTCCCCACCGCATCCATGCTGAATGCCGTGAATAAATAGGGTAGCAACCCACCGATGAACATCCCGATGATGATGTGTGGATTGGTCAAATCAAACGCCAGATTCGGAATCTCACCCGTCAAATGATGCAGGTGCGCCTTCAAATCCTCCACGTAAGAACCAAACAACACCATCGCCGCCAACCCTGCGGAAGCAATCGCGTAACCCTTGGTCACTGCCTTCATCGTGTTCCCCACCGCATCCAGTTCATCCGTGATTCTGCGCACTTCCTCAGGCAAACCCGACATCACTGCGATCCCGCCCGCATTGTCCGTGATCGGCCCGAAGGCGTCCAACGAAATGATGATCCCCGATAGACTCAGCATGGACACCACCGCAATCGCAATCCCATACAAACCTGCCCAATCATAGCAGCACCAAATCGACGCCGAAATCGCCAGCACTGGTAGCAGGGTCGCATGATGCCCAACACTGATCCCCGCAATGATGTTCGTCGCATGTCCGGTCTCCGAAGCCTTCGCAATCCGACGCACCGGATGGTGATGCGTCGATGTGAAATAGTTCGTGATCCACACCACCAAAAACGTCAACACCAACCCTACCAACGCACAATAAAACAAGCTATCACTCGTCACCAACCGTTCTCCCACCTTCAATCCTTGTGGGAAAAGTTCAGCTGTCGCCCACTTGAATAACAGCGCCGAAATCACTCCCGAAACCGCCACTCCACCGACTAAGGCCTTGGTCGCCTCTTGCTTCACAAAATTCACAAACCCAATACCGATCAACGATGAGATAATCGACAATCCGCACAACACGAACGGAAACACCAAAGGACCATCCCCACCTCCGCTCGTCGTCAGAAATCCTACGAGCACCGCGCCAATCAAACTCACCGCATACGTCTCAAAGACGTCCGCCGCCATCCCCGCACAATCACCCACATTGTCCCCCACGTTATCGGCGATCGTCGCCGGATTCCTCGGATCATCCTCATTCAAGTTTTGCTCGATCTTACCCACCAAATCCGCGCCCACATCCGCGGCCTTCGTGTAAATCCCTCCACCCAGTCGAGCAAACACGCTCACCAGTGAACTCCCCAGCGCCAGACCCACCAGCGAATCAATCGCGATCTTCACCGCGTTCGGATTACCCGCATTCAGCTTCAACGAAATCAGGTAAAACCCCGCCACTGACATCAAGCCCAGCGCCACCACCAGCAACCCCGTCACCGCCCCCCCATTAAAGGCAATCCGCAGCGCTGGATGAGACCCCACCGATGCCGCCTGCGCCGTCCTAACGTTCGCACGCACCGCAATAAACATCCCAATGTAACCTGCCAGCAGCGAGCACAGGGCCCCCACCACAAACCCAGCCGCAGTCGCTCCGTTTCTCAACCACCACACAGCCGCAAACATCAAAGCTGCAATCGCCAGCACTGCGGTCATCTGCTTGTTAAGATAGGCGTTCGCTCCCTCTTGAACAGCTTTCGCAATCTCGTGCATCCTCTCGTTTCCGGCAGACGCTGCCAAAATTTGCCGAATCAACACAACAGCCACAACCAGCCCGACCACAGCCAGTCCGATGGACAAAACAATACCTTGAGACATCAATATCGAATTCATTAGAAGAGAGTCGGATGGCGGTTCGGTTTAAAACCGCGCCCAAACTAGCCAGTAAGCTGGCAGAGCCACTTTCAACTGGCAACACCTTTCTATTCTTTCGATATTTCTCGATTTCGGTCTCGACTCCAACCCCCGGCTTGCCTACGCTCTTTTGTGCAATAACCGAAGGTGATCTTCGTTATCCTCCCCCGGCCTTGATCCCAATGCATCAAGCCCACCAACCCAAACTCTACGAATCGACAAATCCATGGTAAGTTCCGCATTCTCACGTCGCCGCTTCATCGGCTCCTCCGCCAGCCTCGCTGCAGGCCTCTTCACGGCTCCGAACCTCTTGCTCAGGGGTCAAAACGCCGCAGGCAAGCGTCTCAACATCGCCATCATTGGCGCCAATGGAAAAGGCCAGTCCGACACCCAAGCCATCACTCTCGGCCACAACGTCGTCGCCCTCGTTGATGTCGATCAAGACCGACTCGACGAAGCTGCCAAGAAACGCGAAAAACACCACCTCGACTCGGGCGAGAAAGCGCCACCAGCTCCAAAGCTGTACAAAGACTTTCGCAAAATGTTCGACGAGATGGCCAAGGACATCGACGCCGTCATCGTCTCAACCCCCGACCACACTCACTACGCTGCAGCCATGCACGCCATCAAACATGGCAAGCACGTCTGCGTCCAAAAACCTCTCTGCAACTACATCTCCGAGGTCCGCAATCTCCACAAAGCCGCCACCGACGCCAAAATCGTCACCCAAATGGGTAACCAGGGCCGCACTATGGAGGGCCAGCGCCTCGCTAAAGAATGGATCGAGCAAGGTGCCATCGGTGACCTTCAGGAAATCCGTCTCTGGACCAACCGCCCCATCTGGCCTCAATACCCCTTCGAGAAAAAGGTCATGGACGCCCCCGCCAATCTCGATTGGGACCTCTGGCTTTCCACCGAAGCCTCCGAACCCTACTTCGAAATGGTCATGCCCGAAGGCGTTAAAGCTTGGAAAGGCAACAATAGCATCCACCCCTTCTCCTGGCGCGGTTGGTGGCAGTTCGGCTCTGGTGCCCTCGGTGACATGGGTTGCCACATCATGGACGCCACCTTCTCCATCCTTGGGCAACTTATCCCAGAAAAAATCGACGCCGTCAGCAGTCCTATCAGCGCTACCTGCGCGCCACAATGGAGCTCTCTCGTTTATCACATGCCCGCCGGCAAACACAAGGCCCTCAAGGTCACCTGGCACGATGGCATGAAAGACGGCTCTCCCAATAAGCCCGAAATCTCCCCTCACATGACCAGTGACCTCGCCAAGAAGTCATTCGAAAAGGCCAGCAGCGGCATGATGTTCATCGGTACCGAAGGCACCGTCTTCGAAGGCGAAGCTTACTGCTCCAGCCCCGTCATCTACAACGAAGCTCGCTACACCCAAGTGCGCCTCGATATGAAAGCAGATAAAATCAAGCAAACCGAAGAGCGCAGCGTCATGCCAAACAACCCCCAAGGCGAGTGGGCTCACCACATCGTCAACGGCGGCAAACCCAGCTCGAACTTCGACTACTCCTGCCCCCTCACCGAGTTCGTCCTCCTCGGCAACCTCGCCGTCCGCGCCCAACAAAGCGTCCAATGGGACAAAGCCGCCATGAAGGTCAGCAACTCAGAGGCCGCAAATCAATACGTCGCCCGCCCTGCCTATCGCGACGGCTGGCTCCCAGTCTGATCGCGCAACCGGACACTCCGGTTCTCACCCAGCCCCGCCCGGTTCGCCGGTCGGGGCTTTTTTCTGCCCTATCGCACTGTCCGCGGCACAAACACCGCAGCCATCCCTGCCGCTCGCGCCGCCTGCATCCCCGATTCCCCATCCTCAAATACCACGCAATCCTCCGGTGCCACACCCAAACGCTCCGCCGCCAACAAAAACATGTCCGGTGCCGGCTTCCCTCGCTTCACCAACTTCGGCGTGATGATCACTTCAAACAATCGCTCCAAATCATTCGCTGCCAAGACCCCGCGCACCGTTTCCTCCTCACTCCCCGAAGCTACCGCAATCGGCATCCCTTCCAGGTGAGCCCGCCGCGCCAAATCCGCTACCGGCGCTATCTCGCCTACCTCTTTCATCCGCTTCTGAAACAGTTCAAATTTGTATTCCGCCACCCCATCCGGATCCACCGCGCTTCCATACTGCTCATTCAACATCCTCACCACATCCTGCTCCCGCACCCCTGCCAGCGAGTAAAAAATCTCCTCCGTAAAGTCAAACGGCGCCCCATGATGATTCAACGACTCCACCCACGCCACATAGTGAATCGGCATCGAGTCCACCAGCGTCCCGTCACAATCAAAAATGATCCCCCCAAATGACCTCTCCGGCATCACAAATCGCGAGTCCGCCCACGCTGTCAGATTCCAAGATCGCATCGAGTCTCCCCTGCACTCCTGTCCCTACTGCCCCGACCCCAATACTGTCTCCGACTTGCTCCCGTTGCTCGATCCCGCCGAAGTCTCCGCCAACGCCGCTTGACCGCCTCCAGAACTCGGCCCCAGCAATTTCCGGAAGATCTTCTGAGGAAACGACATCCCCTTCTCCTCTGTCTCCAACTGCGACATCGCCTGCGACTTCGCCATCTCCCATGCCGGCGCAAACCCCGGCGCGTTGATCATCATGTGCTTCTCAGCTCGCGCCAAAATCTCCAACTCCCGCTGCAACTTGTTCTCCGGCTTCTCATTCAACCGCGCCACCTGCAGCCTCAAATGCTCACTCTCTTGAGCAAGCTTCGCCCGCTCCTTGTTCAACTCCTGAATGTTCCGCGAGTCCAACTCCAGCTTGTCACTCAAATGCCTCTGATACCGCTTGAACTCGCGTTTCGTCTTCCAGTGCGAATACATCGCCATGATGAGAAACACCGCTCCGAGCGCAAAGCCCATCAAAAACGTGTTAAAGGGGGTAAAAAAAGATTCCACTCCTGTTGGCATAGTCCCCTAATCTACCGCCATTCCACCCGCTGTCTCATGGAATTTTGAGCTAGCCCTTAAACACAAAAAACTTCCGCGCCACAAAGTTGATCAGCGCCGCAAACACCGCATTGGTGAAAAAGGCCAAATTTGTCGGAATACCAAATTTGTAGATTAGCCAGGGACCGGCAACTTGACTCAGGACAAACCCGACACCGTTGATCAAGGTAAAGATGGCAAACTCGATCCAGGGACTATGTCTGCCTCTCTTGAAGACCAAAAGCACGTTCATGAAGTAAACCAAGACATTGGTTGTCACGAAAGAGATCGTCTGATTGATCAAAAAATTCTTCGCCCGTAATCCATCGGTAATGGGTAGCCCATCCACAATCATGTTCTCATAGGCGGGAATGATCGTCGCTGAAAGCGCCGCAGCTTGCCCCACCGCCACCACCGTCGCCACTACACCGCAAAACCCATAAACCGCCAACTGCACAATCCATGGCATGTCCTGCCCCCGAATCCGCCGCCAAATAACGGTAGGGCTTTGTTTGAAGAAAAACGCAAAGAGCTCAGTGACCAAGGAAATCATCGGCCGCCACCCTGCATCACCCTTTCGGCTTTGCAAGACACGCCCTGAAACTAATCGGAGTGATCAAATCACTCGATCATTCCCGCCATCCACCGGAATCTGCGCCCCCGTCACCTTCGAGAACAACGGCGACGCCATCGCCGCCACCATGTTCCCGATGTCCTTCGACTTGATCTCCACCTTCATCAAATTTTTCGTCTTGTACTCCTCCACCGTCATCCCGTATCGCACTGCGCTCCGCTCCAATGCCTCAGGCGTCCACAGCTTCGTATCAAACACCGCGTCCGGGTGCACAATGTTCACCCGCACCTTGCTAGGTGCCAGCTCAAGAGACGCTACTCGGCACAACTGCGTCAACGCCGCCTTGCTGCACGAATAAGCCGCCGCCCCAGGACCCGGTGCCTTAAAGTTCCTGCTCCCCACAAAGATGATGCTCGCATCCACCCCCTTCTTCACAAACGGCACCGTCTTGTTCATCAACTTCTGATGACTCGTCAAATTGATCAAAATCGTCCGATCCCAGTCCCCCTGGGTCATCTCCCCAAGAAACTCGTTCTTCGGAAAAATCCCCGCATTGCTCACCACGATATCGATCCCACCAAAGCCCCGCACCACCGCATCAATCGCCGCCTGCACGGGCTCGTCCTCGGTCAAGTTCACCACCATCCCGATTCCTCCGATCTTCTGCATGATCTCCGGAATCTCCTTGTCAATGTCCAACCCAATCACCTGGGCTCCCTGCTCCGCAAGACTCTCCGCAATTGCAAACCCGATCCCTGCTGCGCACCCCGTCACCAGCGCCACCTTGCCCTCGTGCACCTTCCTCGCCGGTCCCTTCCGCAACTTCGCTTGCTCCAATTCCCAATACTCGATCTCAAAAATATCCTTCTCAGGTAGCGGCTCCCATCCCCCCACTGCCTCACCCAAACTGACCGTCTTCAAAGTATGCGCCGCAATGTCCGCTACGATCCCCGCCTCCTTCAAATTCGCCCCAAAACTCACCACACCCTTGCCCGGCCAAATCACAACCCGCGGTGAAGCATCCAGCATCGTCTCATCCTTCTGATGCCTCTCAAAATACGCCCTGTAAGCCTCCGCATATGCCGCTAGCGACCCCTCAAGGTGCTCCGCCGCTACATAGCCTGGCGACCGCTTCGTCCGAATGCTGTGATCCGGTGTCAAAGGCCCCCTCGTCCCAAATTCCGCCACCCCCGAAGCCAAAGAATAACCCACCGCCTCCGGACTCGAGTCCAGCTTCGCGATCACCGGTACCCCACGCAGCTTCGAAACCGCCTGCCGCAATGCCGCCAACCCCGCCAAATCCTCCACCGCACTCCCTGTCGGCGCACTCCATCCACCCGCCTTCGACGCCAGATAGTTCTCCGCCATCGTCACCATCTCGATGTGCAACTCATAGCTCCGCCGCGCATCATCATCAAAAGTAAACAACCCGTGCTTCAGCAGCACCATCCCCTCAATCCCTTCCGCCTTCAAATCACGCCCCTTGATGATCTCATAAATCGTCCGCGCCAGAATGAACCCGGGCATCACATACGGCACCACAATCACCCGATCCCCAAAACACTCCCGCACCCGCGCCTCCCCATCCACGTTGCACGTCAGCGCCGCGATCGCGTTCGCATGACTGTGATCCACAAATCGAAACGGTAGCACCGCATGCAAAATCGCTTCAATGCTCGCCGCCGGCGCATCCGGATTCGTCATCGCCGCCCGCTGCTGCGTCACCATGTCCGCATCCGTCATCGACTCCAACTCCGCCATCTTCAACAGCGCGCTCATCCGGACCGGTGCAAACCCCGCCCGCTCAATCGTCGCCAAATCCCAGCCCGACCCCTTCACGTGGCAAAGCGCCACCTCATCCCCAAAAAAGTCCTTCTCCACCGTCTTCACCGACGTGTTTCCACCCCCGTGCAGCACCAAAGCAGGGTTCCGCCCCAACAAACGAGACGTGTAAACCCGCTGTCCCAGCGGGTCGGTTCCAAACGTGGCGGCTTCCTGATCGTTCCAAAGTGATTCCATGACGCCCCTCAGTTAAAGCGGACGCCACTCTGCGCAACTGTTTCGTTCACTCGCCTGATCCAGATTGGCTGACTTTTATCCTCACGAGCTCGCCTCAAAACTTCGCAAAAGGCCCGTCCCCTTCCCAATCTTCTGCAGCCCTACTCATGCCGAAACATTCACATTGCCTCAATTGAACCTTTTCCAACCATGATCGAGCCGTCTGCTTTATCAGTCCCTGTTTCGGACCCCAAACTCGGAGTCTCTTATCCCTCAGATCTCGAAACGTCCTTGCATAGCCTTCTTCGCTAGCCAGATTCAAAACCTTGCTACAACTCCTTTTTGCGACACTTTGACCCTCAATGAGCCATGCATCGATCTTAACGTCTTCGTTCAATCGCATCTCGTCGGTCTGTTTCTCCTCTCGTTTTCCGCCCGGCGGCCTAATCCGGCAGGTCGCCGTCGGCGGCTTCATCGTTGGTCATGCGTGCCTCCCCAATCATTGGTTCCACCTGGGTTGGCTTCTCCTTGCCGGACTATTCGCCTCGTTCGCGTCCTGCGCGCCCTCCAGTGGATCCCGCTCCTCTCCGGACCCTAGCGTCGTCCTAACGTCAGCCTTCCTTCTCTGGATGACTCTGCGTTCTTGCTGGCACGGTTTCAACCTGCCTGATGAAGCTTACCTTGGCCTGTTCGGCGCTGGGCTGCTCGCTCTATTTTGCAGCCTCCTCTGGCGTCAGTCTGCCTTTGATTCCTCCGTCCGGCAAATCGGACTCCTTCTTGGGCTGGCCTCTTCTGTTGCCGTCCTGATCAGCCTGTATGCCGCCTCCCACGGGTCCTCGGTGCTCTTTCCGGATCAACGCCTCCACAATCTCCTGGTCCACGGCGGACTTAATCCCGTCTGCACCGGCTTGATCTTTGGCTTCGCGGCCACCTGGTTGGGGACACTAGTCGATCGCTCGTCTCCCCCCACTATACGATACGGAATCTACGCCCAAATCATCCTGCTCTACCACGCTACCTTCCTCTCCGGTAGCCGAGGCGCTGTTCTAGCCTCCACCTGCGCTTTGGTTGCCCTCCTCGCCGCAAAAGGCTGGCGTAAAGGCTTTGTTCCACCCTTTGCCTTCCTCGCCATATCGGCCCTTCACCTCCTTTGGCCACTGTTCCTTTTCGAAGCCGACTCCGTCAGTCCTCCCCAAGGTCATTCGACGTCTCTTCCCGTTCCCATCGCTGCAGCCTTGGAACGTGGCGATAGCGGCCGATTCGACATCTACCGCGCAGGCTGGCTCGCCATGGACAACCTCTGGCTCGGAACTGGGCAGTGGGGAGTCCGTTCACTTTGGCAAAGCCATCTCCACCAATCTCCCGATGATATGATGACCCATCTTCACAGCGCCTTCTTCGCCACATTCGTGCACGGCGGCATCATCGGGGTTGGCCTTCTCCTTGCGTTGGCCTCGTTGGGCTTCCGCCGCGCTTGGTTGCTCGCCGTCAAAGGCGATGCAACTTGGTTCGTCCTCTTCTCATTCGGCTGCGCAGGACTCTTGTTCGACGGGGAATCCCTCGCTTCCCTGACCACCGCGCCTCGTTTCGAAGGCCTTCTCTTTTGGACGCCTCTCATCATCGCCCTCTCCAAGGAGTCAAAAACTTCCTCCCCACCCTCACTTGCCGCCCCCCGTCCCTCTTGCCTCCCAAATGTGACAGCTTCGTGATTTGCCCATCAGTGGGAGAGCCTCGTTGTTCACTACCACACGTTCATGGCATCCAGCCTTCATTTTCTCAATCGCCTCGTCGCTCTGTTTGCTCAGCATCCCGCCGTTGCTCTGCTACTTTTTACCGCGCTTCTCTACCTCCCTGGATCCCCGGTCATCCCGTTGATGGATCGTGACGAACCCCGCTTCGCACGCGCCACGGTCGAAATGATGAATCGTTCCGAACTCGTTGTTCCCTACTTCAACAACGAATACCGCTTCGACAAACCACCCCTGACCTACTGGTGGATGCAAATTCACTATCGATTGTTCGGCACTAACGAACTCGCCGCCCGCCTCCATTCGATTGTCGCCGTCTTCCTTACCTCTTGGATCGTCTTCGCCATGGGTAGGCAACTGGCAGGTTTATCCGCAGCTTGGTTCGCCTCTCTCGCCTGGCTCACTAGCTTGCAAGTTCTTGTCCACGGCCGCTTGTGTGTCGCCGACATGCCAATGGTCCTCGCTGTGACTCTCGCAAACGGATCCTTGCTTTGGCTGCTGGTTGACACAGGCACTGAACGCTCAAAAAATGCCGACCGTTGGGCCGTCTGGGCTCTCTGGACCAGCTTGGGCCTAGGCTTTCTTGCCAAAGGTCCCATCGCCCTGCTCGTCCCCTTCACCACTTGTGCACTCCTTCGATGGGTTTTCTGGCGTAAACCCCTCCCGTGGAGCAGGCTGAAACCGCTACTGGGATCTCTCGGCATGTTGGCCATCATCGCCGCTTGGGGGATCCCTGCTCTGGTCTCCACCCGTGGAGCTTTCTGGAACGTCGGCATGGGCGAACACATCGTCGAACGGGGCACCGCCGTCTTCAACGGACGCAAATTCATCCCTTTCTACTACTTCGCCACGGCGTTTCTCAGCCTCTTTCCTTGGATCGCTTTCATCCGTCCAATTCTCCGCTTCGTCCGCCAAAATCCTTCTCCTCAGATCGCCTTCCTCGTTTCTTGGACCCTGGCCCCTCATCTCATTTTCTTCTTCTACGCCACTCAGCTGCCTCACTACGTCATGCCGGCCTTCCCCGCATTCGCCCTGCTCTTCGGCCTGACCCTTCACCATGCACAAGTCTCCAACCAGCCCGTTTCTGCGCGCGGCGTCTGGCTCCTGGCCGGCGCTTTCGTTGCACTTCCGCTCGCAGTGCTGCTCGGTTTGACTCGCATCCATGATCTTCTGCCAGTCCAACTCATCGCCCTGCTCGTTTCCCTTAGCCTCCTCTTATTACTAGTGTTCACCGGTGGTGCACTGCTCGCCCTCCTCTGGCCGAAACAACATCGCTTCCGCATACCCCTCACACTTTTGTGGCTCGCCCTTTTTGGCTGCCAATTGCACCACACTTCCAGCATACTTCGCTCCACCAGCATCAGCATCCAAGTATCGCAGTTCCTTGGCTCTAACTTCAATGACCAATCCAAACTCTTGGCGTGGCAGTTCGCTGAACCAAGTCTCGTTTATTATGCTGCCCACCCATGGAAAATGTCAGGAGGCTCCGTCGAGAAATTCCAGCGCTCTCTCAATCAAAAGCACCTCGCCGGAGCCGTGCTTCTGAGGCGCGAATGGACTCTCTCGGGCGCTTGGCGCCACTGGTTGGCCAATGGCACCCTTCGAAATGCATCCCCGGATTCCGACAACTCTTCCGTTCTCGATGACTCGGTCTCCGCTTCTACAAAGTGGCGCGCCCATACCATACAGGGTTTCAACGCGGCGCGGTCGAGTTGGGCTGAAGTCATCGTCCTAAAGCCACTCCAGTGACTGCTTCCCTTCGCAGGCGCCTAGCGGCACAGCCCAGCGGAATCCCAATCAAACTCGCAATAAGGATAGACGCCAGCACATCCGTCGGGTGATGCTTGTTGTTGTAAAGCCGCGACCACGCAATGCCTCCTGCCACCACCACCAACGGCACCCCCAGCGGCGGCGCGGCAACTGCCACCGGAATCGCCGCTCCAAAGGAGGTTGCTGTGTGACCGCTCGGAAATGAGTGCTTCTGCGACTTGATCGTGGGCCCATGAAACCCCTGCTCATAGCTCCTGCTGTCGGGTCGCGCGCGCCCTGCCGTCACCCGCAAAAAATTCGCCGTTCCTCCTACCAAGCAGGCACCCGCGATGGAAACGATCATCACCAGATGCAAATATGCTGATCGCCGGACAAGCGAGAGCAACCCAATCACGCATCCCACCGCAACGTTGTACCCCATGAAATCACCCCATGAACTCAAAAATCTGGCCACTTCCTTCAACGTTTCCCTGCTCACCCCTAACCCGGCGCCCTCTCGCACGATCCGAAGCCATGGCCCGTCAAAGGGTGATAATCCCCAAACACCCAATCCTATCCCCAGCAACGCCAGCACCAGTATCTTCTTCTTGTTCTCAAGAAAAATGAAACCGGCCGTCCGAAGTAGTTTCACAAGCAAACCATAGTGGTGTCGCACAACCTGCGAAGATGGCCTGCGTAATGTCGTCCAGCGGAGAAAAAAATCCATGCTCATGTCTGCACGTTTAGACAGGCTGCATATTCCCTTCTATTCTTTGATTGCAACAAGGTTGACACTGCCCGACTCCACCAACTTCGTCACACAGAAGACTCGCGTCCCGACCTGCAAACTTGGCGCATTCCGCAAAATCATTTCCCTTTTACTCCCACAAAACTTCCGCCTTCCCTTTCCCTCCCCTGCCCCCTATCTTTTTCCTTGATGAAAATCAAATTCTGCGGCGCCGCCGGCACCACCACCGGTTCTCAACACCTCCTCGAAATCAACGGCCAGCGCATCCTCCTCGACTGCGGCCTCTTCCAGGGCCGCCGCGCCGAGGCCATGGAGCGCAATCGTACCTTCCCCTTCGACCCCAAGCAAATCGACTGCGTCGTCCTCTCCCACGCCCACATCGACCACAGCGGCAACCTCCCCCAACTCCGCCACAACGGCTTCAACGGCAACATCTACGCCACCCCCGCCACCCGCGACCTCTGCAGCATCATGCTCCCCGACGCCGCCCACATCCATGAAATGGACATCAAGTGGCTCAACAAACACCGAAAACGCGACGACCTCGAACTCCTCACCCCCGGCTACTCACTCGCCGATGCCGAAAACGTCCTCCGCCAGTTCGTCACCGTCAGCTACCACCGCCCCCTCCCCATCGCCAAAGGCGTCACCCTCACCTTCATCGACGCCGGTCACATCCTCGGCTCTGCCCAGGTCGTCCTCGACATCGAAGACTTCGCTGGCAAAAAAAACTTCCGCCTCCTGTTCACCGGCGATATCGGCCGCCCAGGCAATGACCTCCTCGACCCCGCCGAAGGCTGCGAAAACGTCGACTACATGATCATGGAGTCCACCTACGGCGGTCGCAAACATGAAGACGCCGCCCACACCTCCGACCACATCTGCGAAATCATCAACCGCGTCCGCCGCCGTGGCGCACGAATCATCATTCCCTCCTTCGCCGTCGAACGCACCCAGCAGCTCCTCTTCAAACTCGACCAGCTCGTCCACGAAGGCTGCATCAAACCCATCCCCACCTACGTCGACAGCCCCCTCGCCGTCCGCGCCACTGAGATTTTCCGCCTCCACCTCGAAGACCTCCGCGAAGACGTCCGCAACGCCGTCTTCATGCGCGACGACCCCTTCGGCTTCGAAGGCCTCCGCCTTGTCCGCAGCGTCGACGAATCCAAAGCCCTCAATACGCTCAAAGGCTCCGCCATCATCATCTCCGCCTCCGGCATGGCCGAGTCCGGCCGCATCCTCCACCACCTCCGGAACAACGTCTCGAACCACAAAAACATGATCCTGTTTGTCGGCTACTGCGCCGAAAACACCCTCGGCTGGAAACTCCGTGAAGGTCACAAACACGTCTCCATCCTCGGCGACGAATTCAAGGTCAATGCCGAAATCGAAACCCTCGACTCCTTCTCCGGCCACGCCGACCACGACGAACTCCTCGCCTACTACGACACCATCACCGGCTCCAAAAAACGCGTCTTCCTCGTCCACGGCGAACTCAGCCGCAGCAAAATCCTCCAGGAAGCCCTCCAAAACCACGACCCCAAAACCCAGGTCCACCTCCCCGCCCGCCTCGATACCGTCGATCTCTAAGTGGCATGCCTGAACGGCAAAGCAAAGGTTGACGCCATCCCCTCCTCGCCGAAACTGCCAGCCCTCATTTATGGAACTGGTCTCCATCGTCGAATCCCTCCTTTTTGCCTCCCAGGAACCCCTCACCCTGGTGCAGATGGCCAATGCCGTCAAAGAAACGGCTAAAGACATCAAGGACGCCTCCGAAGGCGGCGAACCCGCCCCCGATTGGGTCCCCGACCTCCTCCAAACTGACGAAATCCAAATCCGTGGTGCCATCGACGCCCTCGTCGCCCATTACGACAGCGATCACCGCGCCTTCACCGTCGTCGAACGCTCCACTGGCTGGCGACTCTGCGCCCGCGCCGAATACGCCGACTGGTGCCGCTCACTCTACCCCGGCAAGAAGCCCCAACGCCTCAGCCAACCCGCCCTCGAAACCCTCGCCATCATCGCCTACCGCCAGCCCATCACCCGCGCCGGGGTCGAAGCCGTCCGCGGCGTCTCGGTTGACTCCATGGTCCAGCAGCTCCTCGACCGCGGCCTCATCAAAATCGAAGGCCGCGCCGACCTCCCAGGCCGCCCCCTTCTCTACGGCACCACCGACGCCTTCCTCGACCACTTCGCCGTCCGCACCCTCGACGAACTCCCCAACGCCTCCGAACTCCGCCGCATGAAACTCCCCACGGCCAACACCGAGGACGCCCCCGCTCCCACCGACGCCGCCCCCACCGAACATCAACTCTCCCTCGAACCCATCCCCCCCCCAGCCCTCTAACCGCGAACAGCGAACCCCGAACCGAGAACAATCCCCTCATGTCCCTGGACGAAACCCGCGCGAAGATCGACGCCGTTGACCAACAGCTCATCCAGCTGCTCAACGAGCGCGCCGCCCTCGTCCACATCATCGGCACCATCAAAAAACAAGACGGCCTCGACGTCTACGTCCCCGGTCGCGAAGAGCAACTCCTCCGCAAACTCGCCGCCCTCAACGCCGCCCAAAACGGCCTCCTCACCGAAAAAGCCATCCGCTCCATCTACCGCGAAGTCATGAGTGCCGCTCTCGCCCTCGAGACCAGCATGAAGATCGCCTACCTCGGTCCCGCCGGCTCCTGGACCCACCAGGTCGCCATCAACAAATTCGGCAACAGCGTCGAATACCTCGCCGAAGCCAGCACCGAAGGCGTCTTCGACCGCGTCGCCTCCAGCGAAGCCGACTACGGCGTCCTCCCCATCGAGCACTCCACCGAAGGCGCCGTCCACCACACCCTCGACCACCTCGTCGACTCCGACCTTCAAATCTACGCCGAGATCCTCTGGCGCGCCGAAACCGTCGTCATGGCCCTGTCCAAAGACGCCACCATCGACTCCATCCACGGTCACCCCCAGGTCCTCGCCCAGTGCCGCCCCTGGCTCGCCGAACGCTTCCCGGACGCCCAACTTGTCGAGTGCCCCACCTCCAGCACCGCCGCCGCCATCGCCGCAAACTCACCCTCACACGCCGCCATCGGCACCCCCCTCAGCGCCGAACTCCACAGCCTCCGCGTCATCGCCACCTCCCCCAGCCGCCACACCACCCAGGCCCGTTTCATCGTCCTCGGCACCCGCTCCGGCGCCCCCTCCGGCCAGGACAACTCCATGCTCCTCGTCCACGCCCGCGACCGAGTCGGTGCCCTGCTCGAAATCCTCCAAATCTTCGCCTCCCACTCCGTCAACGTCCGCCAAATCGAAAACCGCCCTGTCCCCGGCGATGCCGCAGGTACCCAGGCCCGCTTCTTCCTCGAAATCAGCGGCCATCTCCAGGACCCCGCCATCGCCGCCGCCATCGCCCAGTTGCAATCC
>JARXAL010000052.1 GCA_029865835.1 Verrucomicrobiaceae bacterium | reverse complement strand
GAGGCGATTGCGGATTGACGAGGCCCGCCGGCCTCGCCCTTCGGGCAGCCTACGGCTGTCTGTCTCGCTCCGCTCGGCTGCGGATTGCGGATTGCGGGCGAATTTCTGGGTGAATGAGCTTTGATGAGATGAGTTTTGGCTGGGGACTGGCTTTGTGGTTGGGGGTAATGGTTCCGGTTTCATTGGTGACTCTGATCCGTGGCAAAGTGTTCTGGCGGGGTTTGAGGCGTGTGACACGGCGTGAAAATCCGAGTTTTTATTGGTTGCTCGCTGTCCTCCAGAATCTGATCTGGCTGGTTCCACTGATGGTTTATGTTTTTTATCGGAATGGATGATATTGCGGTGGTGGAGTGAAGAGGAATGGAGGGTTGGGTTCGGTATTGCATTGTTTGAATTTCCATATATTTTATGATTCTGAACCATGTTTTTGATTGTTGCTGCTGCTGAGGCTAACCCTGCGCTGGACGCGCTGGGGCGGGTGTCGGCGGGGACTTGGGTGACGGCGGGGGGGGCGGCGATGGTGGCGTTTTTGGCTGGTCTGGCGTTTTCGAAGGGGGTGGTGCGGCAGTTGATGACGATGGCGAGTCTGGCGCTGTCGGTGATGGTGGCGTGGTTTGTGTTCACGCATCGGGCGGAGGTGTTCGGGTCGATGGGGGCGAACATGGGGACGGATCGGTTGCTGTTGTTTTCGGCGGGGGCGGGGTTGCTGACGTTTTTTGTGAGCAAGGGGTTCACGGCGCTGCTGGCGGCGGCGGGTTTGTTGAAGCTGTTCGGGGGGATGACGGGTTGGAAGGGGATGATGATCAGCACGATTCCGTCGGCCTTTATGCTGTGGGTGGGGGCGATGGTGCTGCGGTTGGTGGGGAATTTGTACGGGCTGGAGACGGCGTCGGTGGTGGCGCGGGAGGGGAGCCGGATTTCGGATCAGGCGACGTCGCTGTGGCATGAGGTGAGCCAGAGTTTGGATCGGAGTACGTTGGGGTCGATCGCGGCGCAGGTGGATCCGTTTGACATGCGGGCAACGGCGAACCTGGCGCGGTTGCTGATTTTATGGCCGGATGGGACGGTGTGGGCGGGACTGGCGAAGGAGGCGAAGACGCGGGCGGTGCTGAATCATGCGGAGATTCAGAAGTTGGGGCACGATCCGGAGGTGAGGCGGTGCATTGACCGGAAGGATTTTGCGGGGCTGATTCAGTTGAAGCAGGTGGCGAAGGCGGCGGCGAATGAGGAGCTGAGGCCGGTGCTGAGCGGATTGGCGCTGGAGCAGGCGATGGATACGATTATTTACAAGAAGAAGCGGTAGGTCGGATTGCGGATTGCGGATTGCGGATTGCGGATTGCGGTTTGCGGATTTTGGGGGCGGATAGCCGAGGGCGGAGGGCGAGGACGAGGACGAGGACGAGGACGAGGACGAGGACGAAGAGGGGTGGGGTTACCAGGGGTGGGGGCCTTCGGGGCCGAAGAAGAGGCCGGTGGGGCCGGTGGGGGGGAGTTGGGCGTAGTGGAGGAGGGTGGCAGCGCCTTGTTCGACGGAGCGGGTGGCGGAGGGGCCGCCCATGTCGGTGCGGCACCAGCCGGGGCTGACGGCGTTGATGCGGATGGGGCTGCGGACGAGGGCGAGGTGTTTGGACCAGCCGAGGGTGAGCATGTTGAGGGCTGCTTTGGAGGTGGCGTAGCAGGTGCCGATGTAGCTGGCGAATTCGCCTGCGGGGGGGGCGGCGTATTCGAAGGAGCCGAGGCCGGAGCTGACGTTGACGATGCAGGCGTTCGGGCGGGCGGCGGCGAGCAGGGGGATGAAGGTCTGGGTGACGGTGTGGGGGCCGGCGACGTTTGTGAGGAGGGTCTGCACCATGTCGGCGGAGGGAACCGTGACGGGGTTGGAGTCGGCTGAGGGGTAGAGGCCGGCGTTGTTGATGAGGATTTCGAGGGTGTCGACGGTGGCGGCGATTTGGGCGAAGGCGTCGGTGATGGTTCCGGGGCGGGTGACGTCGAGGAGGACGGGGATGACGTCGCCGGGCAGGGTGGTGGCGGCTTGCTGGGCGATGTCGAGGCTGCGGGCGGCGAGGAAGACGCGGTGGCCGGCGGTGGCGAGTTGGCGGGCGCATTCGAGGCCGAGGCCGCGGTTGGCACCTGTGATGAGGGCATTGGACATAGGCGTTTGGGGAGTGATCAGTAATCAGTAATCAGTGATCAGTGGGCGGAGAGTGATGAGTGGTTGAAGGCTTGAATCCAACTTTGTGGGGGGCGTGGGTTAGACGAAGTCGGTGATGGAGCCGAAGTCGGCGTCGAAGAGGCGGCGGTAGGTGCGGAAGGCGAAGCGGTCGGTCATGGAGGCGATCCAGTCGCAGATGAGGCGGGCGCGGTCGTTGACGTGGTCGGTCTGTTCGATGTCGGATTCGACGTCGGCGGGGAGGAGGTGGAGAGGGTTGGAGGTGTGCTCGATGTAGCGGTCGCGGAGGACTTCGAACATGCGGGTGAGGATGAAGTCGGCTTTGTGGTCGAGTTGTTGGAGCTGGGGGGAGCGGAAGACGAGTTCGTAGGCGATGCGTTTGTTGAGGGTGGCCTGGGCTTTGACGTCGGGGGCGATGTCGAGGCGCCACTGGTGGCGCTGGGTTTGGTTGCTGAGGAAGTTGGCGGTGGGTTGCAGGGTGGTGCCGCGGATGAAGCGGCCGATGTAGCTGTTAAGGCGGGATTCGACGCGGTTTCCGTGGATGGCTTCGGCGAGCTTGGCGATGTGGGTGCTGTCGGCGGCGGTGAGGTTGCTTTTGGCGGCCCAGGCTTCGAGTTTGGAGGCGGTGATGAAGCCGGCGTGGATGCCGTCGGCGAGATCGTTGAGGGAGTAGGCGGTGTCGTCGGCCCAGTCCATGATTTGGCATTCGATGGAGCGGAAGGCGTTGCGGTCGTCGCCGGGGGTGAGTTCGATGGGGAAGGGTTCGCCGCCGAGGGTGAAGTCGAGGATGGGCTCCTGGTCGTCGTAGAGGTAGTGGTTTTTGGCCTGGGGGGTTTCGGAACTGAGGGTTTTGTATTTGAGGACGGCGTCGAGGAGGGCGCGGGTGGGGGCGATGCCTTGTTTGCGCTCGGAGAAGAGGGTTTGGGTGAGGAGGCGGAGGGTTTGGGCGTTGCCTTCGAAGCCGCCGTAGGGGCGCATGAGGCGGTGGAGGGTGCGTTCGCCGGTGTGGCCGAAGGGGGGATGGCCGAGGTCATGGGAGAGGCACGCGCACTCGACGAGGTCGGGGTCGATGAAGCAGTCGTCGGAGAGGTTGGGGCTGTTTTGCTGAAGCCAGCCGCAGATGGAGCGGCCGATTTGGGCGACTTCGATGGAGTGGGTGAGGCGGGTGCGGTAGAAGTCGTATTCGCCGGAGAGGAAGACTTGGGTTTTGCTTTGGAGGCGGCGGAAGGCGGAGGTGTGGATGATGCGGTCGCGATCGATTTGGAAGGCGGAGCGGTATTCGCCTTCGGGGGAGGGCCGGGGGGTGAGGGTGGCGAGGTCGAAGGCGTTGTAGAATCGGTTGGGCGACGGCATGCTGGGGTGAGCCTACGGCAGGCGGGGGTGGGAGCAAGTGATCTGTCTGGCGGGGCGTGTGGGACTTGAACCTAAAAACGGAAATGGCCGAGGGCGAATCTGCCGCCGTCATTGGTCCCACAAGGCTTCCCGCTTCTCGGGTGGCATCACCTTGTCGATGCAACCGCTGCGAACCGGGAAGCCTTGTGGAACCAAGCACGACGCCATCTTCATCCCTTTCCATTCCCGTTTCTAGGTTGAAACGTGGCGGCAGATGGGATTGCATGGGGTGATGAAGATTCGAATGCTGCTGGCGGTGTGTTGTTTGTGGTCCACGGGTCATGCGGAACAGGTGGAGAAGGTCTTTGAGGGCAAGGTGGAACTCGCGGTGGGGTATCGGTATTTGCTGGGGTTACCTGAGCGGTATGAGGCGGATGCGGGGAAGCGGTGGCCGTTGATTGTGTTTTTGCATGGGGCGGGGGAGCGGGGGGATGATTTGGAACTGCTCAAGAGGCATGGACCGCCGAAGCTGATCGAGGCGGGGAGGAATTTGGGGGCGATCGTGGCGAGTCCGCAGGTGGAGGAGGGGGAGATTTGGGATCCGCATGCGGTGAAGGCGTTGACGGATGCGTTGGTGGCGACGCTGCGGGTGGATGTGGGGCGGATCTACCTGACGGGGATCAGCATGGGCGGGTTTGGGACGTGGGAGACGGTATTCTGTTATCCGGACACGTATGCGGCGATTGTGCCGATTTGCGGGGGCACGGGGGTGCGGTGGCTACTGGCGGAGCGGGTGAAGGATTTGCCGGCTTGGATTTTTCATGGCGGCAAGGACACTGTGGTGCCGCCGGAGAATTCGGAGAAGATTCATGCGGCGTTGAAGAAAGCGGGGAGCCAAGCCAAAATGACGATTTACCCGGAGGCTGGGCATGATTCGTGGACAGCGGCTTACGACGACCCGGAGCTTTGGGACTGGCTGATGAAGCAGCGACGGGCTGTGGACTGAAACAGCGCTATTCTTTGGAGTCGCTCGGGCCTTTTTGGATGGTGATGCGGGGGATGCTGCCGAAGACGCTGTTGACGGCGTCGGTGATGAAGTTGCGGCCGGTTTCGCTTTGGTGGCGGAGGAAGAGGCCGAGGATCACGGCGAAGACGCAAAGGCCGGTGAGGCCGAGGGCGGACATGCAACCGGAGGTTTCCTCGCCGGGGTAGGCTTTTTTGGCGTCGCGAACGCGTCCTGCGGGGAGCTTTTTGAAGGGGGGAGGCGGAGCGATGTGTTTGGCCTGAGGGACGGGGGCTGGGGCGTCAGGCAGCGGAATGGCGGAGACGGGAGTGGCTTCGGCGGCCGCAGTGGCGGCGGCGATGGTGTCGTCGAGGTAGAAGATGGTTTGGATGTCGCCGAAGCCGATGCGGTCGCCATCGGAGAGGAGGGCTTCTTCAATAGGGGCACCGTTGACGCGGGTGCCGTTGCTGGAATTGAGGTCTTGGACGAACCAGCCTGTTTCCGTGGGAGTGAGTTGAGCGTGATGGGAGGAGACGGAGCCGCACTCCAGGAAAAGCGAATTGTCTTTGTGACGGCCGACCGAGCATTCTTGTTCGGCATCGAGAACATGAGTGGCGGATGTGCCGTCTTCGAGAAAGAGAACCAGGGATGCCATAGGATACGGGGAGATTTGGGCGGGGGAAGCCGTGAAACTGGTAACTCAGGCTGTTGGGGTAGGCAATGGAATCGTGTGACTTTCCCGATGCAAGCCAGCAAAACCCGTTCCATAGTTCGGAAAGCGTTTTTTGCATGAACTCATTTGCTTCCAGTCGTCGCCCTTGTTTCCAGTGGCCGGTTTCGGCTCTTTGGGTGTTGGTGTTGCTGTTTGGATGGGCTGGCAGTGGGATGGCGGATGAGGCGGCCGAGGCGGAGGGAGCGGCGCAGGCGATGGCGATGCCCTTGGAGAAGAAGGACTACGTTTTTCGTGCGGAGGCGTGGGTGAAGGAGTTGAGGTCTGACGTGGGCAAGGCGATCAAGGTGCAGTTGTTCAAGGGCAATGACTATCGGTTCTGTGTGGCGGTGCCGCCTGGGTCTGGAGTGCAGATCACGGCGACGGTGTTGGATTTTGAGGGCAAGCCTGGCGGGAAGATTCGGGTGGTGGAAGGGGGTTGGGGAGCGGTGGTGGAGTATCAGCCGAAGAAGACGGGTGTTTATGTGGTGGCGATCCGGCAAACGGAAGAGGGCAAGCCAAAACCGACAGTGTGCGCGATGGTGACGGGCTACAAGTGAGGCGCGAGATTGGGCAGACTTTTTGAAGAGGACGTTCCGAAAGCTCTTGCCAGCGACCTGATGCCGTCAATGGATGGGGCGTCATGGCCACCACCGTTCAACTCGGGCTCATTCAGAGCCGCGCTTTTCCTTCGAAAGAAGCGAGTTTGGCGGCGCATGTGGAATTGATCCGGGAGGCGGCGGGTCGGGGGGCGCAGGTGATTTGTTTGCAGGAGTTGTTTTTGACGCCTTATTTCTGCAAGCGTGAGGAGGTAGATTTGTTTGATTTGGCGGAGTTGATTCCGGGTCCGACGACGGAGGTGTTATGTCCGCTGGCGAAGGAGCTGGGCGTGGTGATCATCGCGTCGCTGTTTGAGAAGCGCGGGCCGGGGTTGTATCACAACACGGCGGCGGTGATCGATGCAGATGGGGCTTACCTGGGGAAGTATCGGAAGATGCACATCCCGGAAGATCCAGGCTTCAATGAGAAGTTTTATTTCACGCCGGGGGACTTGGGGTATCGGGTGTGGGACACGAAGTTTGGGCGGTTGGGGGTGTTGATTTGCTGGGATCAGTGGTATCCGGAAGCGGCGCGTTTGGCGGCGCTGGCGGGAGCGGAGATTTTGTTTTATCCGACGGCGATTGGGTGGCTGAAGAGCGAGAAGGCGGCGTTGGGCGAGGCGCAGCACACGGCGTGGGAGACGGTGCAGCGGGGGCACGCGGTGGCGAATGGGTGTTTTCTGGCGGCGGTGAACCGGACCGGGGTGGAGGAGGAGACGGAGTTTTGGGGGCAGACTTTTGTGGCGAATCCGTATGGTCAGATCGTTGCGAAAGCGGCGGTGGATCGTGAAGAAATCCTGATTGTGCCGGTTTCGCTCCAGGAAGTGGAAGATTTTCGACGAATATGGCCGTTTTTTCGTGATCGGCGCATTGACACCTACGCACCTTTGACCAAACGCTATCTAGACAATGAGTAACGCCTTCCCGAAGAACTACCGCCTGCCCGCCGAATTTGAAAAGCAGGAGGCTATCTGGCTGTCCTGGCCGACCAACAAGGAGAGCTGCCCGAAGACGTACAATCGCCTGCAGGACAAGTTTGGCGAGATCGTGGCTTACATCTCGCGGTATCAACGGGTGCGGATCAACGCCCCGTTTTTGGCGCACATGGGGATTCGGCTATCGATTGCGGACAATGAGGGTGACCTCAGTCAGGTGGACATCTACGAGAACCCGACGAATGACGTGTGGTGCCGGGATCACGGGCCGATTTTCATCAAGCACAACGAGACCGGGAAGCTGGCGGTGACGGATTGGGAGTTCAATGCGTGGGGAGGGAAGTTTCCGCCGTATGACTTGGATAATGGGATCCCTGAGAAGGCGGCAGCGACGCTGGGTTTGGAGCGGTTCACTTCCAAGATGGTTCTTGAGGGTGGGGCGATCGAGACGAACGGCAAGGGCTTGCTGATCACGACGGAAGCGGTGCTCTTGAATAAGAACCGGAACCCGAAGATGTCGAAGGCGGATGTGGAGAAGGAACTGAAAGGGATGCTGGGAGTGGATACGATTTGCTGGTTGAAGGAAGGCATCGAGGGCGATGATACGGACGGCCATGTGGACGATGTGGTGCGGTTCATTCGCGAAGACGCGCTGATTTGCATGGTGGAACCGAAGGACACGGATCCGAATCACCGGGTGTTGAAGGACATTCGCGAGCGGTTGGATGATCTGCGCGCGCCGGATGGGTCGAAGATGGAGATCATCGAGATCGAGATGCCGCAAGCGGTGGAGGTGAAGGACTGGCGTTTGAGCCGGTTGCCGGCGAGTTACGCGAACTTCTTGATTGTGAACAATGCGGTGTTGATGCCGATCTTTGGTCAGAAGAAGAAGGATGGGATGGCGGAGGACAAGATGTCGGAGTGCTTCCCTGGTCGGGAAGTGATTTCAGTGACAGCCAAGGATCTCGTGATGGAAGGTGGCGCGTTGCACTGCATTGCGATGCAAGAGCCGAAGGCGGGGTTGTAAGCGACAGCGCTTGGGCTGGGGCGGGCGATCCGTCACGGAGTGTGCGGGGACACCGGGGTGGCCTTTTGTTTCTGTTTACGAATGGCTTCCTGGAGTTCGGGGGAGTTGAGGGCGTGGTCGAGCCAGGCGGCGAGGATGAGGAGGAGGATGATCAGAAAGGCGATGATGTAGGGGCCAGGTCGTTTTGGGGCGGTGGGCATGGCGGGGCGATGTGAACTTACCCAGAGGAGGGAGGGGCGTCAAACGGGGTGACGGCGAGGGAGGGCAGGGTGCCGGTGATTCGAGAATGGTGCGCGGTGCAGGGTTCGAACCTGCGACCCCTGCCGTGTGAAGGCAATGCTCTACCGCTGAGCTAACCGCGCGAAGAATCGGGCCGCA
Organism: Verrucomicrobiaceae bacterium; assembly: GCA_029865835.1. Classification (GTDB taxonomy): domain Bacteria; phylum Verrucomicrobiota; class Verrucomicrobiia; order Verrucomicrobiales; family Verrucomicrobiaceae; genus JAGRPD01. Next base: position 13,788 of record JARXAL010000052.1, on the reverse strand, counting down.
ATGGTAGGCGGAGGCGGGGGTTTGACAAGGGAAACTTTTCTGGCCGCAAGGGGAAAGGGTGTGCTAGATTGCGAGGAATGAGTTCTGCTAACGACTGTGCTGTGTTTGTCCGCGAGAGGGAGAGTCATGGGTTGGTGCGGGTGGCGGCGGTGTGTCCGGAACTGAAGTTGGGGGATGTGGAGGCGAATGTGGCGTTGATGGTGGAGGCGGTGCGCGGGGTGGTTTTGGAGCAGGGAGCGCGGGTGGTGGTGCTGCCTGAGTTGGGGTTGACGGGCTATACGTGCGGGGATTTGTTTTATCAGAAGGCGTTGTTGGATGCGGCGATGCGGGGGTTGAGTTTGGTGGCGGATGCGACAGCGGGGTGGCCGGCTTTGGTGATGGTGGGGCTGCCGTGGGTGGTGCGGGATCGGCTTTACAATGTGGCGGCGGTGCTGGCAGGGGGACGGGTGGTGGGGGTGGTGCCGAAGACGTTTTTGCCGAATACGAATGAGTTCTATGAGCGGAGGTGGTTTTCGCCGGCGGGAACGGTGGTGGATGAGATGGTGAGTTGGGATGGGGAGATGGTGCCGTTTGGGACGGATTTGCTGTTTGAGGTGGAGGATGTGGCGGGGTTGCGTGTGGGGGTGGAGATTTGCGAGGATCTGTGGGCGGTGGTGCCGCCTTCGAGTGCGGCGGCGCTGGCGGGGGCGACGGTGTTGGTGAATTTGTCGGCGAGTGACGAGGTGCTGGGGAAGGCGCGGTATCGGCGGGAGTTGGTGGCGCAGCAGTCGGCGCGGTGTTTGGCGGCGTATGTTTATGCGGGAGCGGGGGCGGGTGAGTCATCGACGGATGTGGTTTACCCGGGGCACTGTTTGGTGGCAGAGAACGGGGTGGTGCTGGCGGAGTCGGAGCGATTTGGGTTTGGGGCGACTGCGGCGGTGGCGGATGTGGATTTGCAATGGCTGGGTCATGATCGGCTGCATGCGACGAGTTTTCGGGATGATGAGACGGTGGCTGTGTTTCGGACGGTGAAGGTTTGTTTGGGGGCTGTGAGGGGCGATGGGAAGTTGATGCGGGAGGTGGCTGCGCGGCCGTTTGTGCCGGGGACGAAGGGGGATCGGCGGGCGGTGTGTGAGGAGATTTTTGCGATTCAATCGACGGGGCTGGCGCGGAGGTTGATGGCTGCGCGGGCGAAGTCGGCGGTGATTGGATTGTCGGGGGGATTGGATTCGACGCTGGCGCTGCTGGTGATGTTGAAGGGGTTGGAGCGGGCGGGACTGCCGAGGTCGATGGCGTTGGCGGTGACGATGCCGGGGTTCGGGACGAGTGGGCGGACGCGGTCGAATGCGGAGAAGTTAGCGGAGGCTCTGGGGGTGACGTTGCGGACGGTGCCGATTGGGGCAGCGGTGAAGCAGCATTTTGCGGACATTGGGCATCCGGAGGGGTTGCACGATGTGGTGTTTGAAAATGCGCAGGCGCGGGAGCGGACGCAGGTGCTGATGGACCTTGCGAATCAGACGGGTGGGTTGGTGGTGGGGACGGGGGATTTGTCAGAGTCGGCGCTGGGGTGGTGCACGTTCAATGGAGATCACATGTCGATGTATCATGTGAATGCGGGGGTGCCGAAGACGCTGGTGCGTTATTTGATCGAGTGGTGTGCGGAGGAGTTGTATGCGAAGGAGGCGGGGGCGGTGTTGTTTGATATTGCTGCGACACCGATTTCGCCGGAGTTACTGCCTCTGGATGCGGAGGGTGGAATTGAGCAGAAGACGGAGGATGTGGTGGGGCCGTATGAACTGCATGACTTCTTTTTGTATCATCTGGTGCGGCACGGGAGTTCACGGAAGAAGATTTTGTTTTTGGCGCGGCAGGCGTTTGCGGGGACCGAGCATGAAAGGGTGATTGAGCGCTGGTTGGAGGTGTTTTTGAGGCGGTTTGCGACGCAGCAGTTCAAGCGGTCGGTGATGCCGGACGGGCCGAAGGTGGGGTCGGTGGCGCTTTCGCCGCGGGGGGACTGGCGGATGCCGAGCGACTGGATGGGAAGTGTGGGATAGTAGTTTTACCTTGCCTAAGGGTGGTGTGAACTGGTTGAATAGGGTTGATCCGCCTTGTGCCTCCAACCTTGCGAGCGGGATTGTTTGTTTTCCGATTCAGGGTCACTGAATTGGGCAACGAGCGGTCCTTTTCTAATGAAGGGCATTTCAGAATCGTCATAGAGAGGCGGGTCCAACCACCCTGCATTCAATCATGCGTTATCGCGTTATTTTCGTTCTTGGCGGCGTTTTTTCGGCCGGCCTTTTTGTGTTCCTGGGCGGTGATGAGCCGAGGCAGGCAGAGGCTTTGGTGATGGAGGAAAAGCAGACGCGTGGGTTCGTCGAGCGACTGACGATGGTGGGAGGGGAGGGTGCGGCGAAGTCGCTGGCTGTTGGGGAGGGTGATGCTTTGTCGGGGTTCTCGGCTTGGACGGGGAAGTATCTGGCGGCCGGGGAGGCTGAGAGGGCGGGTTTGGTGGGGGAGGGGATGAAATGGGCGGAGGCGCGCCGGCCGCTCTTCAAAGAGATCATCCGCGAGAATCCGCGCGAGGCCATTCAGAGCGCGGTGCCCATGGTGGTTCGGCAGAGGCTGCCTTCGCAGATTTTGGGGCTGTTGGAAAAGCGAATCAATGACATCGGGGCGCTGCGTGTATTTCAGGGGGTGCCGCTGAATCAGGAAGATCCGCCGGTGCCGACGACGCGGGAGGTAGAACTGAAAAGTGGCGGGACGTATCGAGCTTATGTGTATGGCGAGCGGGCGAACAAGCTGTCATGGACGCCGGGTGCGTTTGTGAATGGTGTGGCGATGGATTCGGAGTTCGCGATCAGCGATGAGCCGACGCGTCGGCTGGAGGTGGGTGAGCGTTTGCCGGAGGGGAAGACGGTGGTGGGTGATTGCCCGGTGTCTGGGAAGTATGTGCTGGAGCCGGAGGATGTGCCTGCAGCCGTGCCGGAGACGCTGGCGGCGGTGGAGTCGCCGACGGAGATCATCACCTTCTGCGATGGATCGCACATCGCGGTGCATAATCAGACCATCTTGTATGGCGAGGGCGTTACGGGCGGTTCGATGGCGTTTTCGGGTATCCTTCCAGGTTCGCCGACGCCGGCGGTGGGGCAGGTGAAGGTGATCGTGCTGAATGTGACCTACGCGGATCAGAACGCGCTGCCTTCCACCGAGGCGGATCTTTACAATGTGCTGAGGGATGTGGCGGATCATTATTCCAAGGCCAGTTATGGCCGTCTCTCGCTCTCGGGCGTGGTCGCGCCGCCGATCAAGCTGCCGCACAATGAGGCGTGGTATGTGAATCGCGATTCCAGCAACGGCGGCGACATCGGCGGCACGGGCATCTCGATGGCGGATGCGCGAGCGGAGGCACGAAAGCTGGGCTTCGACTGGAATGACTACGACTGCACGGTGATGCGCCACAATGGCGGCCCCGGCAGCTACGGGGGCCTGGGCGGTGGGAACACGGTGTGGTGCCGCAGCAACAGCATCAGTCTCTGGGCGCATGAGATCGGTCATGCGTTTGCACTCGGGCACTCGAACTTCTGGGACACCGCGGGCACCAGCAGCATAGGCAACGGGGCAAATCAGGAATACGGGGACAGCTACGACATCATGGGCGGCGCGGGCACCACGGGGCATTACAACGCGGCGGCGAAGACGCAGATCAAATGGCTGCCACCCTCGTTTCAGCAGCCGGTGACGCAGAGCGGGCTGTATCGCATTCATGCCTTCGATGAGGGGGCGCTCGATGCATCGAAGCGGTATGCGCTGACGATCCAGAAGGATGTGCAGCGCACCTACTGGGGCATGGTGAGGTCCCTTTTTGACTCGAATCCCTTCATGAAAAGCGGTCTCGAACTCGGCTGGAAGTTCCCGAATGGCGGTGGCGGCAATTTTCAGCTCATCGACACGACAAACGGCTCGCCCTTTGGCAAAACTGACGCGGCAATCTCACTCGGCGCGACGTTTGGCGACACGGAACACGGCATCTACATGACGACCGTGGCCGCGAATGACAATCCGCGTTACGTCGATGTGCAGGTGAACCTGGGAACCTTCCCCGGCAATCATGCGCCGACGATGACGCTGGCTGCTAGCGCGGATGTGGTGCCGCTGAATGGCTCGGTGACCTTCACAGCCACGGCGAATGACGTGGATGGCGACCCGCTGACCTTCAACTGGCAGCACTTTGGCAGCACCGCGCAGATCGTGTCGCCAAACTCGAATGTCATCACTCGGCAGTTCACCTCGGCCGGCACTTACATCGTCACCTGTACGGTGAGTGACATGAAAGGCGGCACGGTGACGCGGAACCAGCTCGTCACCGTTGGCGCAGTGAGCACCTTTACCATCAGCGGTCGCGTGACGTTGCTTGGTCAGGGTTTGTCTGACGTGGTCATCACTGCGAACAACGCCAATGGCGTCATCAGCGATGCCGATGGCTATTTCACGATCCCGAATCTCTCCGCGAATACCTACACGCTCACGCCGCTGCTTTACGGCTACTCGTTTGGCGAACTTTTCAATAACAGCATCACCGTGGGGCCAAGTTTCAGCGGGGCGGATTTTGAGGCGACGGCGCAGAGCGTGGTGACGATCACGGCGCTGAATCCGAATGCGAACGAGCTGGCTCCGGTCACGCCGGGCACCTTCCGCTTCACGCGAACGGGTGACATCTCGCAGGACCTCGTGATCAACGTGAATTCGGCCCTCGGCGGGGCAACGAAGGGCGTCGTGGGGCCTCCGGCGACAAATGATTACTACTTCACGCAGGACTATGTGGCCGGTTCACAGGGTTACAGCACCTTCACCATTCCTGCGGACTCTGACGTGCTCGATGTGACCGTCACGCCGGTGGTGGATGCGAGCAGCGAAGGGCCGGAGACGGTCATTTTACAACTCGGACCGGGCAATGGCTACCTCGTCGGCTCCGCTTCGAGCGCCACGGTGGTCATTGGTGATGATGACACCGCTTTGCCCAAGGTGAGCCTCACCTCCACGCGGAATTCGGTGACGGAAAACATCGTCACGCCGGGACTTTTGACGTTTTCTCGCACTGGAAGCACCGCGGCCGATTTGACGGTGAATTATGCCGTGAGCGGCACGGCGACTAGTGTAGCGGATTTTTCGGCTTTGACCGGCTCGGTGACGATTTTGGCCGGAAATGCCTCCGCCACGGTCCAAATCACGCCGGCGGATGATTCGATCTCCGAATCGTTGGAAACGGTGATCACGACATTGAGCACGAATGCGGCCTACATCATCGATCCGCTCGCTACGGCCATCACCACGACGATTTACGACGATGACCTGCAGACGGTGAATGTCACCGCGAGCGATGCGACGGCCACGGAGATCGATCTGAGGGTTCCAGCTGCCGCAGCGGACACGGGTACCTTTTTGATCACCCGCACGGGCGATACCACAAGCCCACTGACGATTTACTATGCCTTCAGTGGCGTCACAGGCAGCGGCGTGATGGCGCTGCATGGGGTGGACTATGAGTGGATGCCCGGTGTGGTCGTGATCCCTGCCGGACAAAGCAGCGCCGCGATCACCATCGTGCCGCGCTTTGACGGCCAGGGCGAAGGGCAGGAGCGCTGCGTGCTGAATCTCGGTGCGAATGCGACGAACTACATCCTCGGCACCAGCGCCACGGCCACGGTGAACATCAATGACAACCCCGGCGACATTTCCTACATCGACGTGGTGAACACCGCGAACGGCGTGGAGCCGAGCACGAACGCGAATTTTCGCTTCTCCCTGCGCGGCGATGGCTCTGACACTCCGGTGGCGGTTAATTTTGCCCTCGGCGGCACGGCGGTGAATGGCACGGACTACGACACCATCGGCTGGTGGCAGCCGCAGAGCTCCGGCAGCACCGAAAACCTCCGCGCCATCTGGGCTGCGAACGCGACGAACCTCTGGGCCGTGGGTGACAATGGCACCATCCTCAAAGGCGATGGCACGAGCTGGACCGCACAATCGAGCGGCACCACCGAGCACCTTCGCTCCGTGTGGGGCACGAATGCCACCAGCGTATGGGCCGTTGGTGACAATGGCGTGATCCTCTTCTTCAACGGCACGGCATGGGCAGCGCAAACGAGCGGCACCACGAATGCCGTGCGCGGGGTGTGGGGCAGCAGCGGCACGAATGTCTTCGCCGTGGGCGACGGCGGCACCATTTTGCGTAGCACGAATGGCACGAGCTGGGCGGCCACAATCTCCGGCACGACGAATCAGCTCCGCGCTGTCCGTGGCGCTGATGCGATCAATGTGTATGCGGTGGGAGTGGGCGGCACGGTGCTGAAATGGAGCGGTTCATCATGGGCGGCGCAGACCTCCGGCGTCACGACGCAGCTCAATGCCGTCTTTGCTGCGAACACGACGAACATTTGGGCCGTGGGCAATGGCGGCGTGGTGCGCAAAGGCAACGGCAGCACCTGGTCCTCGCAAACCTCCGCCAATGCCTCGGATTTGAACGGCGTGTGGGCCGCCAGCACGACGAATCTGCTCATCAGCGGCTCCAGCAGCGCCCAGATGGTCAGCACGAACGGCACCGCTTGGTCGAATGTGAATCTCAGTGCGCTCGGCAGCTTCAACGGCGTCTTTGGCACCAGCAGCACCCTCGGCTGGGCCGTGGGTGATGGCGGGGCGATCTTCAAACGCGACAACGCCACCGCCATCGCCTTGCCTGAAAGCATCGTCATCCCGCGTGGTGCCAGCTCGCTCGATCTGGCCCTGCGAACGAAAGATGACGCCGACCTCGAAGACCTGGAGACGATCACGCTTTCGATCACGCCATCGGCTTCGTATGACACATTCAGTGCAAGCAGCAGCGCCACGGCCTGGCTGCGTGACAACGACAACGTGAACACGCTCGTGCTCGACACGCAGGTGGGCACCGGCGGCTCCATCACCACCTCGGAAGGCGGCACCGGCGTGATCAAATTTTACGTTTCACGCATCGGCAGCACCACGGCGGCGGTCACGGTAAATCTGAGCTATAGCGGCACCGCGACAATGACGGACGACTACACCGCGCCTGCCAGTGTGACGATCCCCGCCGGAGCCACGGGCGTGGATGTGCCGGTGGTCATCGTGAATGACACGCTGTTTGAAGGCACGGAGACGATCATCCTTTCCCTCAACGCTGGCAGCTACTCACGCGGCGTCAGCGCCACGATGTATGTCTCAGACAACGACACCGCCACGGGTACCATTGCCTTCGATGCGCCCAGCTCCTCCGGTTTGGAAAATGTGGGCACGGTGAACATCCCCGTCACGCTCTCCACCGCGCAGGCCTCCGATGTGACTGTGCAGTATCAGACCAGCGGCAGCACCTCCGCCACCAACAGCTCATTTGTCCCGTATTGGGTGCGCGTGGTGAAGATCGGAAACTCAGTCACGTTTTTCCAATCCGACGATGGCATCACATGGACGCAGCGCGGCAGTGCCGTGACGGTTTCCAATCTCGGCAGCACGAGCTACCTCGCGGGCATCGCCTTTGCCCCGGGATCGACCTCACAGTTCACCGCCGTGATGGACAACTTCAGTGTCTCCGGTCTCTCCGTAGGCGGCAGCGCAGGTGCAGAAACTGCGGCGAGCATCGGCACTGTCACGGGTGGCAGCTCGGTTGACTCAGGCGTTTATTCTTTCACCAACTCCGGCAACGGCCTCAGCAACACGACGTCCGATAGTTTCCGCTACGTCTATTTGCCCATCAGCAACTCCGCGAACTGCACGGTGACCGCCCGCCTTCTGAGCAATAGCAACGTGAGCAGCGGTTCCCGCGCCGGTGTCATGCTGCGCTCCAGCACGGCGACCAATGGCGTCCACGCTTCTGCACTCGGATCGGGAGCAGCGGCTGGGAATTACTATACGCTGTATCGCACCACCACAGGCGGTACCGCCACCCTCAGCTCCAGCTTTACGAGCCTCGCTTTGCCTATGTGGGTGCGCACCGTGCGTGTGGGCAATGTCTTCACGCAGTCCATCTCACGCGATGGCATTACATGGACAGATTTCTCGACCAAACCTACAATCGCTTTTGGCACGAAGGTGCTCGCTGGCCTCGCGGTGTCGGCACAGAGCGATGGACAGCTCTCCGCGGCCACCTTTGACAATGTGACGATCAATGGCATGCCCTTCACCTCGCAGGGTGGTCGCACCATCGGCTTCGTCAACGAACAGGGCAGCGACAGCGTGAATGTCGGCCTGTGGACTGTCACCGGCAGCGGCGCGGGCATTGGGGGCAACGACGAGGCTCATTTCCCCAGCACCGAGGTCAGTGGGGACTTCACCATCGTCGCACGTGTGCTTTCGCTCACTGGGGGCAATACCAGCGCACAGGCGGGTGTCATGGTGCGGGATGACCGCACGCACTACGCACGGGCCGTGCACACCGGCTGGGTGAAAAACAACACCGTCGAGCAGCGCTACCGGCTTCAGAGCAACACCACCGCCTTCGGCTCAGGCGTGGACTATCTCATGCCCGCGGGCGTTTTGACCATCCCCGCCGGTCAAACTAGTGGCAACATCACGCTCACCGTCGTGAACGACACGATGGACGAGGCCGACAGCCTGGTGACGATCCAGCTCCTCAATGCCAGCGGCGCGAATCTCGGCACAAACGCCTACCACGGCTTCACCATCATTGATGACGACAATCCGCCCACGAATCCGTATGGCGGATTTGCTACCGCCACGATCAGCGTCGTCGAAAGCGCAGGCGCGGCTCAAATCGCCGTCGCTCTCAGCGCACCAGCCGCCGCAGCATGTAGCGTGGACTTTGCGACCTCCGACGGCACCGCCACGCAGCCTGGCGACTACACGACGACGACCGGCACGCTCAGCTTTGCCGCCGGTGAGAGCGTGAAATACATCTCCGTGCCTGTCACCGATGATGCTGCCCTCGAAACGACGGAAAATCTCACCATCACCCTCCTCAACCCGGTCAATACCGTCCTCGGCAGTGCCTCAATCCAAAACCTGACCATTACGGATAATGACCTGCCCGTCATCACCATCGTGGCGACCGATCCCACCGCTGGAGAGGCCGGTCTGGATGAAGGCGAGTTCACCTTTTATCGCACTGGCGACACCTCGGCGGAGCTCACGGTGAACTACGCCGTCAGTGGCACCGCCAGCAGCGCTACGGACAGGCAGGGCGTGAGCACCAGCGTGACCTTCCAGCCTGGATTCAATTTCGCCCGCCGGCTTGTGATCCCTCTTGATGACACGGTCAGCGAAGCGACGGAGACGACGATTCTCACAATCTCCGCGAACGCGGCCTACACCGTCGGCTCACCCAGCACCGCCACCGTGAACATCCTCGATGACGACCGCAGCACCGTCACCATCACCGCGAATGATCCCACGGCATCGGAGGCCGCCGGAAATCCCGGTCAATTCACCGTCACACGCACCGCTCCGACGAATGTGGCCCTCACGGTGAATCTGACCATCGCTGGCACCGCCACGAACACGACGGACTACGCCAATGTGGCCGCCACCCTCGCTTTCGCCAATGGCGACGTCTCCAAGACCATCACCATCACGCCTGTGGATGATGGAAACACAGAAGGGCCGGAAGATGTCACCATCTCGCTCGCCAGCGGCAGCTACGACATTGGCGCTGCGTCCTTCGACAACGTCAGCATCACCGATAACGACAATCCGCCCACCGTCTTCATCAGCAGCCCGAATGCCCAGGCACCGCTCGTCGCCGCCACGAATGGCGTCATCGTCAGCGCCCAAGTGATCGATGATGGCTTCCCAGCGGCTCTCAGCACCACTTGGAGCTGCGTCAGCGGCCCTGGCTTGGCTACGATCGAGTCACCAAACGCCACCACAACTGCCGTGACCTTTTCCGCGCCTGGAACCTATGTTTTGCGCATCAGCGCCACTGACACGCAATTCACCGTGAGCGACCAAACGACCGTCGTGGTCGGAAATGGCCTCGTGGCGTCGAATTGGATCACGCAGGACCTCGGACCGTCTTCCTCGCGTCGCGGCCAGTCACTCGAATACGGCGGCCTTTTCAGCGTCACGGGCACCGGAGCCGGTTACAGCGCCACCAACTCGGATCAGGCTCAAGTCATGGTCCGCAGCGCCACTGGCGATGGCAGCGTCGTCGCCCGCATCACGAGCTTTTCGACGACCGCAGCCCTCGCAGGCGTCACGATCCGCGATTCGCTCGCTCGCGGCTCGAATCGAGCCGTTTTGGGCTTTGTGCCCGGCACTGGATTGCAATTCCGCACCCGCACCACCGTGGCCACGAATGACACCAGCGTCGCCGCCACCGCTCCCGCGCTACCGATTTGGCTCAAACTCGAGCGCAACGCGACCACGAATGAAATCAGCGCCAGCTACAGCAGCGATGGCACCGCCTGGACTGCCGTCGGCACGCCTGTCGTCATGCCATTGCTCAATGCGGATGCTCATTACGGCCTCACCACGACCAACAACAGCACCTCCGGCACCGCCACCGCCCTCTTTAATAACGTCACGCTCACGCCGACACCCAGCGGCCCCGCTCTGGTCAATGAAGACAGCGGCACCGCGCCCAACACCACCGGCAGCGCCAACTTTGATGGCACCACTTACACGGTGAATGGCCCCACCACCGGCTACTTCCACGGCTGGCAGTATTATGGCGACATGGTCATTACCGCCCGGCTGAACACGTTCTCATCCGGCGCAGGCAGCAGCAGCGGCGGCATCCGCATCGCCGAGAGCATCGAAGGCGGTGCCCAGCTCCATCTCGGACGCATGCCCACCGGCAGCTACAGCGGCTACTACTGGACCAGCATCGCCGGTGGCAGCAATGGCGGCGTCCCTAGCGGCATCGCCGCAGGAAACTGGATCCGCATCGTCCGCCGTGGCAACAGCGTCACCGGTTACCGCGCCACGCACAACACGACGACGAACAATCCGAATGCCTGGACCCAAATCGGCCAGCCGCAGACCATCATCATGACTACGCCCGTGTGGGTCGGCTTCTTCGTCAACAACGCCAGCGGAGCCATCGGCACGCAAAACACCTGCACCTTCACCCGCCTCACCATCGAGGCCGCGAACAAAGCCCCCGTCGTAGCCGCCACCGCCAGCGGCAGCATCACACCTATCAGCCTCGACGGCACCATCACCGATGACAGCCTGCCCGCCGACTTCACCAGCCTTTGGTCGCAACGCTACGGTCCGAGCACGACCACCTTCGGAAACGCTGCGCTCGCCGACACCACCGCTACCATCACTGCCGATGGATCCTACGGCTTGCGCATTACCGCCGACGACACCGGTGCCGTGAGCTTTTTCGATCTGAACTTTAATGGTTACCTCACCCAGTGGAATGCATGGCAGGCCGCGCAATTTGCAGGCGGCTCCAGCAACCCGGACGCGGCGATGCAGTTCGACCCCGATTTCGACGGCGTGAATAACCTCCTCGAATATGCCTTTGGCACCGACCCAGAAACCAGCGCGCCGAGCAACGTCGTGCAGGACACCGCCACCGTTGCCTCGCAAGACTTCCTCCGACTTACCGTCACCAAAAACCCTGCCGCCGCCGACGTAACCTATGAAGTGCAGGCCACAAGCAACCTCACCGATGCGAACTCCTGGACCAGTGAAGGACTCGTTATCGAGGTCGACACCGGCAATGAGCTCCGTGTGCGCGACAACGTGCCTATCAGCGGCGTCGGAACGCGTTTCATGCGGGTGGTAGTAACCCGATTGTGATTGAGGTGGAGGGAGAGTTCTGGGAGAGGCAAAAGAATGGGTTGGCGTGCGAGGGTGAAATGGCTATAAACTTTGTATTATGCATGATCCCCGCGTAGACCAGCTCGCCCGCCAACTTGTCCGTTACTCGACTCAGGTAAAGAAGGGGGACCGGGTGTGGATTGATTGTTTTGATGTGCCGAACTATGTGGCGCTGGCGCTGATCCGGGCGGTGGTGGAGGCGAAGGGTTTGCCGGTGGTGAAACTGCATGACACGCTGGTGAGCCGGGAGTTGATGATTCATGCGAGCGAGGAGCAGTATGATGTTTTGGCGAAGAACAATCTCGATTTGATGAAGGAGATGGACTGCTACATCGCGGTGCGGGGCAGCCACAACATCACGGAGAATTCGGATGTGCCGGCGAAGCAGATGCAGATGGTGATGGCGAAGATGCGGCCGTTCATGAACGAGCGGGTGAACAACACGCGCTGGTGCGTGCTGCGGTGGCCGACGTCTTCGATGGCGCAGCAGGCGGGGATGAGCACGCCAGCGTTTGAGGATTTCTTCTTCAAGGTGTGTTTGCTGGATTACGCGGCTTTGATTCCGGCGATGACGGCGCTGAAGAAGCTGATGGACAAGACGAAGGAGGTGCACATCACGGGGCCGGGGACGGACTTGAAGTTCAGCTTGAAAGGCTTGAAGGCGATCGCTTGTGGTGGAAAGCACAACATTCCAGATGGGGAGTGTTTCAGTGCGCCGGTGAGGGATTCGGTGGAGGGGGTGGTCAGTTACAATGCGCCGACGATTTATCAGGGGATCGCGTTCGACAATGTGAAGCTGGAGTTCAGCAAAGGGAAGATCATCAACGCGACGGCGAACAACACGGAGGCGATCAACAAGATTTTTGATTCGGATGAAGGCGCGCGGTACATCGGGGAGTTTGCGATCGGGTTCAATCGGGAGATCCGGGAGCCGATGCGGGACATCTTGTTTGATGAGAAGATCGCGGGGTCGTTTCACTTCACGCCGGGGCAGGCGTATGAGGGGATCGCGGACAACGGGAATCGGAGTCAGGTGCACTGGGATTTGGTGTGCATTCAGCGACCGGATTATGGTGGTGGGGAGATCCGGTTTGATGGGAAGGTGATACGGAAGGATGGGAAGTTTGTGTTGCCGGAGTTGAAGGCTTTGAATTGAGGTGGCTTCTGTGGGGGATTTTTTGACTACCACAGAGGGCACGGGGGGACACAGAGGTTTTGAATCCTGAAATCTGGAGTGGAGGGAGGTGGGTTGACAAGTTTTGTGTCTGACGATAGTGTCTGACAGATGAAGACCTTGCCGCTTAGAGAGTTGCTTCGTCGCCCGACTCTGGTGAAGCAACTTACCGCGCAGGGCGACAGTGTGAGGGTGACGGACAATGGCAAGGCGCTTTGGGTGGTGATGCCTGATGTGGGCGAGGTGCCAGTGGATGAGGAGGATGAGGCGGTGCGTTCCGAGTGGATTGAAGGGTATTTCGACGATTTGATGTTGGTGCCTGTCACGGTTGGACCGGCGCTCTCAGATCTGGTGCTTGAATCCCGAGGGGATCGCTGATGAAGTTTTATGCGGACAGCAGTGTGGTTGTCAGCCTCATTGCGCAGGACAGTCGCACGGAAGCTTGCAAGGCGGCCTACATGAAGCTGGGGCGGCCACGTTTGATGTACACGCCTCTGCATGAATTGGAGGTGGGGAACGTGCTGCGGTTGCGAAGCTACCTGGCGGCGGCGGGTTCTGGCAAGCCAGGGCAAATCAAGAAGCAACAGGTTGAGGCCGAGGGCAGGTTGCAGGCGCTGATTCGGCGACAGGTTTTGGTGCCGACGGCAGTGAAGTGGGAGGAGATGATTCGTGAGGCGATGCGGCTTTCGGAGCGGCATACGACGCGACTTGGGACACGGGCTTTGGACATTCAGCAGGTGGCGGCGGCGCTGGTGTTGAATGCGGAGGTGTTTATCACGGCGGATCTCAAGCAAGCGCGCCTGGCCAAGGCGATGAAGCTTGAGGTGGTTAGTGTG
>JARXAL010000160.1 GCA_029865835.1 Verrucomicrobiaceae bacterium | reverse complement strand
CTGCCGACATTCAGCCGCTATTGAAGACCTACTGCCTGGATTGCCACAACGCCGATAAGCAGTAGGGGGACGTCGATCTCACTCACTTCGGCTCACTCCAGAGTGTGCAAAAGGACTTCAAACTCTGGCAGACAATGCTGCAACAAGTCGAAGAGGAGGAAATGCCGCCCAAGAAGCCGCTGCCGACTTCTGCTGAGCGGGAACAAATCATGGATTTTCTCCGGCATGGGTTGGCTTCGATCGATTGGAGCCAGCAAAAGGGCATCGAACATGTGACCTTGCCGCGACTGACGAAAACGGAATACAACAGTACCCTGCGGGATCTTATCGGTATCGATTTTGAGCCAGGCAAGTTGCTCCTCGATGATGGCCCTGGGCTCTCAGGCTTCACGAATGATCGCGATGCGCTTTTCATTTCACCCGCCCTGGCCGAGCAACTTTTTGACGCTGCGGACTATGCGCTGAAAGCAGCGCTCGCGTTGAAGCAGAAGCCCATTCAAAAGATGTTTGAGGCTGAAAAAATGCTGATGACCGAGCGCGGCTCGAAGCCTGAAGATTTGCCCGGTGGCGGCGTCGGATACTCTCTCGCTGGAGCAGGGCAGCGCACGCTATATGACGAGGTCATCGTGCCTGCCGATGGCTGGTATCGTTTGACTGTGAAGCATGTCGGTCGCGGGGGGGACAGCGGCATGAGACTGCGCATCGACAACGAACCCCGAGCCTACTTTTTCTGCGAGGACAACAAGCCGCAGGAGCAAACCGTCGAACTACTGCTCCGTGCGGGTTCGCATCAAATGACTTGGAATATTGACAATACGCAATTTCGAAAGCCGACACCATCGGTGGCTCGCAAGACTCGCACTCCTCCGAAAGGAGGCTATCCTGTCTTCGACCAGAAAACGGCCGCACCCTTGGTCAGCGCTGCAGCAAAGATGAACGCGCCTCAGTTGCCGCTTCCCGCCAATGCCTCGGTCGAAATCAAGAAGCTTGTGGATATGCTCAATCGCAACTTCCAGAACATGCAGATGCGCATTGAGTATCTCCGCGCCGTGACTCCGGATGGAAACCCGAATGATCTCCGCAGCTTCTTCAATCTGCTACCCGAACGCACCGAGGGCATGATCGCGGCCAAACAACAGCTCGCCCAGGCCATGAAGGTTCCAGTAACCGAAATCGATCGCGAGATCGAAGCCGCAAATGCGGCCAAACTGGCTAGCAATCGCCAAGTGGTAGGAGATTCATTGGAGGTGCTCGGTATGCCTTTTGATCCTGCGTCGCTGATTGGTAGCGCTGAGTCTCAGGGTGCCGCCAAACCTCAACGCATCGGTGCCCCAGGCGTCGATTGGATCAAGGTTGATGGTCCTCTTTCGCCTGTGGGATCGAAGCCTAACTCCCTCTTCCAATCCGATGCCAGCGTGGCTCTTACTGCCTTTTTGCCCCGTGCCTTTCGTCGCCCTTTGCGTGACGGCGAGCTGGAAAAGCACCTGCAGCTTTTTGACAAAGCCAAGGCACGTGGTGAATCTCATGACGAGGCTTTAACGCTCGCCTTCACCGCTGCGTTGACCTCGCCGAGCTTTGTCTTTCGCGATGAATTCCGCGCGGGCCAGCTCGGTGATCATCAACTCGCCAATCGCGTGAGCTACTTTCTCTGGATGACCATGCCAGATGAAAAACTCCGCGCGCTCGCCGATGCGGGTGAACTTCGTGACGATGCGACACTGCGGGCACAGGTGAAGCGCATGGTCACTGACCCAAAGGCCCGGGCTTTCACCAGTACTTTTCTCGGCCAGTGGCTGGGCTTTTCCGGCCTCGGTTCCGAGCACGTGCCGGACGCCAGAAAGTTCCGCGATTTCACCCCAGCCCTTGCTGAGGCGATCAAATTCGAGCCTGTGCTTGTTTACGAAAACCTGCTCCGTACAGGTGGCAGCCTCACTCGGTTACTCGATACTCGGGAGACCTTCGCCAACGCCGAACTGGCTCAGTTGTATGGGATCGAAGGCATTTCCAGCATGGAAATGAAGCCGGTCACTTTCACTGACGATCATCGCGCCGGGCTCCTTGGAATGGCGGCTGTGCTAACAGCCTCTTCCACGCCGAATCGTACCAGTCCCGTGATCCGCGGCAAGTGGGTGCTGGAAAATCTGCTCGGCCGCAAACTTGCCGAACCCCCGGCTGATGCCGGTCAACTCGACGACAAAGCCGGGGAGCGCGGCAAGACTTTGCGTGAAGAACTTGCGGCTCATCGTCGCAATGAAAGCTGCGCGGGTTGTCATGACAAGATCGACCCGATTGGCTTTGGGCTGGAGAATTTTGATGCGATCGGACGTTTCCGCACCCAAGAGGCCGGCAAGCCTGTCGATGCCACCGGGATCCTGCCCGGGGGTATCACGATCAATGGTCCCGCTGAATTACGGGCTGCCATCCAGGCACGGCATCAAGACGAATTTCTCGCCAACCTAACTCGCCGGCTGACCGCCTTCGCTCTGGGTCGTGCTTTGAAACCCCAGGATGAAGGATTGATCCTCGAATTGCTCGCCGAACTGAAACGAACTGGTAATCAAGCTGACGCCCTCGTAGAGGCGATTGTGCTGAGTGAGGCGTTCCAGACGCAGGGCAGCACCCTTTGAGCCTGCGGTTTGCACGGGTCAAAGCAGCCCAGTCATGACATTCGAACTCGTTGCGAAGCTTTCCTGTTCCAGGCCAAGCTTTTGAATCGCGGTTAGATAAAGGTTCGGCAGGGGATAGTTATCCTTTTGATCAAAGGCAAGATGATGGCCGTGTTTGAAGCCTCCACCGGCAAAGAGCACTGGCATGTTCTTGTTGTCATGCGCGGAGGCATTGCCGAGGTTTGAGGTGAGTAGCACCATCGTTTCGTCAAGAAGGCTGTCGGACTTGAGCTTGCGCAAGAAGCCGGCCCATTCGTTGATCACGCCCTGCTCGACGAGTGCCAGTTGAGCAAGCTTTTCCTCGTCCATGCCATGGTGACTCAGGTTGTGATAAGCTTCATCCACGCCTTCGATGCCTTGCACATTGTTGCCGGTGATGTGGAGTGTGATGAAGCGTGTGCTGTCGGTCACTAGCGCCATGTGGATGATATCGAGAAAAATGCGTTCCACGGCCACTTCATTGTCTCTTGGAATTTGTGCCGGGGGTTTGAGGGCTACTTTCGGCTTGGGCTTGTGAGTCCAGGACTCGTTAGCGGCCAGTCGCTGTTCTAACTCACGCACACTTGTAAACCAAGCGTCCAGTTTGTCTCGATCACCCGCCCCGAGTTCGCGTTGGAGGGATTTCGCCTCTGCTCCGACCACATCCATCACACTCCGTCCACTACGGATGAGCTCCGCTTGGCGTTCCTGCTCTGCGGGGGTGTCATTGACGAAAAGTCGCGTGAAGAGCTTCATCGCGCTGTTTTCCGCGGGAATCATCGAGCCATTCTCTGTGTAGCTCGGGCTGGTCTGCGAGTTTGTATTGAGAACCAAGGATGGAAACCGCGTCTCATGCCCCAAATGCTTGGCCATGAGTTGATCGAGTGAGATCGTGTTTCGGGTCGTCGAACCGCGCGCATTCGGACAGGCTGAAAAAATGCTGCCCTCCGCTGTGTGGCCACCCGTGACGCCTGGATGCGATGACCCTGACACCACCGTGAAATCCTCCCGCAAATCCTGAATGCCTGCAAGATACCGCGAGGGTTTGTAATTTCGACCACTGCCCTCCGGCACCAGATTCGGATTGTGCAGCCCCAAGGCCAAACTCACACCAACGAATCGCTTGGCTTTTTGAGACTCTTGAACGGCAGCAAAAGCCGGAGTCATCGCCTCAAGCATCGGAAGACCGAGTGAGAGACCCGCACCACGCAACATCGCGCGGCGGGAGAGTTGTTTTTGAAAGGTGAAAGTGCTCATGTTGGTGATGATGAATTACTTGGTTTGAAAGATATCACTCAAGACGACCTCGCGGATGATGGAGCGCAGATGGGTGGTTTTTGAGATTTCATCGAGTTCTGCTTCGTTGCTGAAGCGTGGCGGTGCACCGGTGGCGTAAGTGAGGAATTGCTGGGCAAAGCCTCGGGCGAGTTGTTGTGGTCGCTGGGTGTAAAGTTGCTTCCAGGTCGTCAGGTCATTGAATAGTTGGCCTTCCGGAGTGGTCCCTGCAGGATTGATGGAAGCACCTTGATTGTTTTGGCCATAAGCACTGCGCCAAACGCCAATAGGGTCATAGTTTTCGAGAGCGAAGCCGGGTGGGTCGATGGTTTGATGGCAACTGGCGCAGCTTTCATTGTTGCGGTGCTTGTCCAGTTGGTCGCGAATGCTCGTGGCTCCGCGGATGTCGGGCTCAATGGCTGGGATGCCGGGCGGTGGTGGAGGGATGGGGTTGCCGAGGATGCGCTCATTAATGAACACCCCACGTACCACGGGTGAGGTGCTGGTGCCATCGGCCGTGACTTTGAGGATCGCGCCTTGAGTGACGAGGCCACCGCGTTTGGAATCGGGTTTGAGTACGACCTTTTGCAAACCCTTGCCAGGCTGAACAGGAGAGACAACGAGGTTCTCAGATGATGGGATTGAGGGAGCCTCGGTCTTTTTGTTCTTCTTTGAAATGCCGCTCTTTTTCTGAATCGGATTCTCGCCAGCATAGTGCCTTGCAAGCCGGCCATTGAGCATGGCAAAGTCGGAATCAATGAGGTGGGTGATGCTCAAGTCATCGCTCAGCATTTCTGCAAAGTAGGCGCGAGTTTCTTCGAGCATCGAGGTTTGCAGAATCGGATCGAAGCTGCGGAACTGTCGAACATCGGGCGTGGTAAAGTCGATCTGATTGAGCTTCAACCACTGGTCGGTGAAGCTCTGAATGAAGCGTTTCGATTTCGCATCGGTGAGTAGGCGCTCGACTTGCTCGGCGAGCACTTCGCGCTCGTGGAGCTTGTTTTGACTGGCAAGCCGGATGAGCTCTTCGTCGGGCATGGAGCACCAGAGAGCGTAGCTGAGACGGCTGGCAATCGCGGAGTCGTTCAGCGGGCCAGGTGCCTCGATGAAGGTGAGAAAGCGTGGTGAGCACAAAATGGCTCGGTAGGCAGTACGCAGCGCTTCGATCGGAGTGTCACCTTCGACGAGAGAGTTCTTGGCAATTTCGTGATAGGGTGCGGCTTGTTCGATTGTGACGGGGCGCCGGAAGGCGCGGGTAGCGAACCGGGTGATCAACGAGTTGAGACTTTCTGATTTGATCGCTTGAGGTTCCAGTTCACCGAAGAGGTTCTTGGATACGGCTATTTGATCGGCATACGGATGAATGCGCTGCAGGTTGATGCCGCGATGCGCAATGCCTTCAAAGCCTTGCTTGGAGAGATCCCGCCCGTTAAAGGAAACATTGCCTCCTTTGGCTCCGGTCGGAGCGGTTTTCAGCAGGCCGTCATTCGGCTTTAACTCCAGCATGTGACCCTTTTCAATCCAAGCCTCATAAACCAGATCACGCGTTGTCGCAGTGGCTTCGACGAGTCCGATCATGAATAGCAGCGGCGCATTGGAGTAGCACTCACCGGACCGGAGTGTGCCCCAGACGACTCCTTCGGCTCCAGGGTTGATGGCACGCACGTCTTTGAGCGTGATGCGATACCAGCCGTCGTCCGGCACGGTGGTCTCTGTCATCCGACCGAAAAACTGCAGCGTGATTGGCCAGGAAAGGCTTTCTCCCTTGCGAAACTCTGGACCGCGATAGTTGCCCCCTCGGCTCTTACTGAGCGCTTTTGGGTCCACGAATTTTTCAAATGACTCATCCCCCTGAACAGCACGTTTGAATGCGTCGCCCAAGGCAAGGTCGGCGACGTCCAGATAGCGAGCCAGTTGATGGTGCGAGAGTTGTTGGCCATCGGCAACGGTTTCAAAGCCATGGGAGGCGCGATCTTCCGGCAACAGCGTTTTCAGTGGAATATCGATGCCTAGCAGATCATGCAGCGTATGCTCATACTCGACTCGGGTGAGTCTTCGACTGCGCACCCGCCCATTTGAGGCGATGTCCTCCGAATCAGCCTTGAGCAGCGGTTCCTTCAAGGCAGCGAGAAACTGGTCCTTCTCCGCCTTATCAGGCTGGGCTTTCTTTTTGGGCGGCATCTCCCCATCGCGCACGCGTTCGAAGACTTTAATCCATGCGCTTTGATTTGGATCAAACTTGAGCGATTGAAGGTCCAGGCCGCCTTTTTTCACATCGGCGTCATGACAGCTGATGCAGTGCTGATCAAGAAACGCTGCACCGGGCCCTCCAGCGCGACAAAAAGAGCAAACGGTCGCGAACAGCGCAAAAGGAACAAGGCGTATCAAAGCAAGCATCAGAGGGTTACGTCCAAAACGTCAACCACCACGTCAAATTGCAGCCAAAATCGCGTGCTTAAGGCGCCAGTTGGCGTTCTCGCATCTCCCCAAGAGTCCATTCATACTCCTTCACTAGCTGATCGACCACTGAGCCCGTCCGCAGCGCCTCCGGCAGCACTTCCCATGTATAAGTCTCCATTTCGATATGCGAACACTTCTGCGGCTGCTTCGCAAGCCAATCCATGGTGCCCAGCAGGTGGTCCCGTGTGCTTTGAAAATCCCCACCCGGCTCGGCGTGTAGCGGAATGTGAAAATGAACTCGCCACTCTTGGCCAACAGCGTCTGGACTGCGCTTTGCAAACTCCAGGGCGTCCGGTAAATCCTTGAATCTCCGCAGAGGCAATTCATCACTCTCCTTGGCGATCACTTGGTGGAAGTAGACAGGCTCGTCATAGGCCTGCAAACGCTCAAGATTTTCTAGCGTTGGGCGGAGTTTCAGTGCCGAGCTAAAATGGAGCTTACTGAGCCGAACTCCAGCCTGGGTGATTCGGTTCAGTGCCGTCTGGGGCTCCTCATACTCGATTGCCAAATGACACGTGTCGTAGTTCAGTCCGACCCGCCTGAAGAACACCGAGTCTCCCGGGTGTCGGTCCAGGTATAGGCCAAAAAACTTCAGTGTCTCCCCTGAAGTCTCAAACAACCCAAGCGGTTCCGGTTCCAATCCCAAATGCAAATCATGACCCGTTTTTTCTGCCAGCTTCTCGATATGATGAGCACAGCTTTGGAGGTTGGCAAAGATCGCATCAAACTCCTCTGCACCAACTCCAAAAGTCTTGTGGCTGCCGGGCAGCGTGCTTACGCTGCCACTCATTCCTTTTGGAAGCAATTCCGCCAGCAAATCGAACAAGAGACAGGTATAGGTCAGGCGATCCGGCTGGGTCCAATCCGGCCGGAAGACCTGTTCCTTCACTCGGGTCCCATGAAATGCTCCATAGGGGAACCCGTTGATCGTGAAGACATAACAATCGTTTGCCTCCAGCCAAGACTTAAACGCCGCCAATTGGCTAGGCTCCGCAAGTTCCTGTGCGGCAACAGCACTGAGTCTCAGTCCGATGCCGTAGGGTTGCCCCGATACACAAACCCGGCTCTTCACCTGCAGGGTGTATTCTTTCAAACACCGCCACGTTTCCTCCCACGTCTCCCCGCGGTGAATGTTTGTGCAGTATCCCAGATGCAGTCCGTTTAATAGCTCCATGAACTGATACTTTGACGCAGTCCTAGCGCAGGGTCAAATGGCCGCACGTTATGTAAACTTTTGAGTAGCGAACACCGTTTGCTTGTGTCAACTCCCAAAGGGTTGGCGCCAGTCGGTGTTCGGCTTCTTGATTCTCCATGAAATCCACTGCACTCGGCATCGCATGCGTTCTCCTGTTCGGCTTTCTCCAAGCCTCGATTCAAGGCCAGGAAATTGAACCCCGCCGCTGGAGTCATTTGCCTATTGGGAGTCACTTTTTGGGCGGCGCCTACGCTTACACGACAGGAGAAATCTTTCTTGATCCTGTGCTAAGGATTGAGAATGCGGAGTTCGAGGTTCATTCCACTGCCCTCAAGTTCATTCAAAGTTTCGAAGTTTTTGGCAAGTCGGCGCGGATTGATGTTTGGCAGTCCTATCAGAGCGGGGAGTGGTCGGGATCGCTCAACGGAGTGCCTGCAGGGATTTCGCGTGACGGGTGGAATGACACGAACTTGCGCTTTGCGGTGAATCTTTTCGGAGCGCCTCCTCTCAGAGGCAAGGAGTTTCAGGAGTATCGCGCAAAAGCCAAAAATGAAACCGTCATTGGCGCGGGCCTTGGAATTCAGTTGCCAACAGGGGAGTATTTTGAGGAAAAGTTGATCAATCTCGGTAACAATCGTTTCAATTTCCGTCCGCAAATTGGCATTGTCCATGGGCGCGGGAAGTGGTCAACGGAGCTGACTACAGCGGTGTATTTGTTCACTGACAACAACGAGTTCTTCAATGGCAATCATCTGGAGCAAGACCCGATTTATGCTGCCGATGCGAGCCTGATTTATACTTTTCGGCCCGGATTATGGATCAGCGCGAGTGCGGGATATGGTTACGGCGGAGAGACCGACATCAATGGAGTTCCAACTGACAACGTGACAAGCAATCTGGGCTATGGTCTTTCAGTTGGTGTTCCTCTCAGCAGAGCGCTGGGTCTTAAATTCAACTACATCGGCACTCACACCTACGCCAATAACGGCCTTAACTCCGACACCATCAGTGTGGGGCTGTCATTCATGTGGTAGATTAACGACGACAGTCAAGCTTTAGAGGGCCAAAGGGATCGATAGAACCAGTTATCCTGACTGCTGATCTGTCCGATAAATCACAAAAATTGACCGTGCAACTCGACGCGGGTGTTCTTAGCATGGACATCTCCGCCAAACGGCCTCAACAGTTCATCCCAATGTCAGTCCAACATCCCCGCGTCGCCATCATCGGTCTCGGCTTTGGTGCCGAGTTTATTCCTATCTATCAGCGTCACCCGAATGCGGACATTGTGGCGCTCTGTCAGCGCAATACGGATTCGTTGAATGAGATAGGGGACAAGTTTGGCATTGCCAAACGCTACACGGATTACGATGCCCTTTTGGCTGACCCAGAGATTGATGCTGTCCACATCAACACCCCGATTCCCAATCACGCTGAACATACCCTCAAGGCTCTCCGCGCTGGCAAGCATGTAGCGTGCACGGTTCCGATGGCGACGAGCGTTGAGGGCTGCAAGGCCATTGTCGATACCTGCCGCGAAACCGGCCTCAAATACATGATGATGGAAACCGTGGTCTATGCTCGCGAATTTCTCTTCATGAAGGAGCTCTATGACAAAGGCGAGCTCGGCAAACTGCAGTTCCTCAAGGCCAGCCACCAGCAGGATATGGACGGTTGGCCAGGTTATTGGCCAGGCCTCCCACCCATGCACTACGCCACGCACTGCGTCGGCCCTGTGCTTGGTCTTGCCCGCAGCCAGGCCGAATATGTGAGTTGTTTCCCTTCTGGCACCATTCGTGAGGAAATGCATGCCTGCTACGGTTCGCCCTTCGCCGTCGAAACCACCCACATCCGCTTCAAAAACAGCGATCTCAGTGCCCAAGTGTATCGCTCGTTGTTCGATGTCGCCCGCCAATACCGCGAAAGCATCGAAGTCTATGGGTCAAAAAAATCCGTCGAATGGCCTCTCGTTGAACATCGACCTCTGGTGATCCACACCGCCAAAAAGCCGGAGCCTGAAATCCCCGAAGAAGTGGTGTGTCCAGACTTTGGACACCTATTGCCACCCGAAATCGCGCCGTTCACCCAGGGTGGCGTTTATGGCGGTGAAGGGGGTGAGGAGCATCTCAGTTTCACTCAAGGCGCCGGACATGGTGGTTCTCATCCCCATCTTGTACATCAATTTGTGGAACTGCTGCGCGGCCATGGCGAAGGCTACCCGAATGAAGTGCAGTCCGCCAACATCACCCTTTGCGGCATCCTTTCTCATGAGTCTGCCATGCGTGGTGGCGAATTGATTCGCCTGCCTGAGTGGTCCATTCAATAGCACGCCCCTCAACTTTTCCACAGCATCCTTTGCAACCGCGGCGATTTCGCGCATCGTCCCGGATTCTCATGACGGACATCTCTGGCAAAACCATCGCGGTGCTCAAAGGCGGGCCCGGTTCTGAACGTGCAGTCTCTCTCAAAACGGCGGAAAGCGTCGTCGACGCTCTACGCTCCTTGGGTGCGAACGTCGTCGAAGTTGATGTCACAGGCCCAGAGTTTGTCGTCCCCGACGATACCCTGATCGCTTTCAACACCATCCACGGCACCTTTGGCGAGGACGGTCAATTGCAAGCCCTCTGTGAAGCGCGCGGTCTCCGCTATACCGGTGCCGGCGTCGAAACCTCCCGCATCGCCTTCGACAAGGCGCTAACCAAAGAAAAATTTATTGCCGCAGGTGTGCCCACCCCACGCTCTCAAATCTTCCGGTTGGATGGTACTGACACCCTCGCCATCGACCTTCCACTCGTCGTCAAACCCCCGCGCGAAGGCTCCAGTGTTGGCGTTCACATCGTGCGCACAACTGAAGAACTCGAAACCGCCCTAGCCGACGCCCGCCGATTCGGTGATGACACGTTAGTGGAAGAATTCATTGAAGGCAAAGAACTCACTATCGGGATCCTCGGTGATCTGGTTCTGCCCGTCATTCACATCGAACCCGTTGAAGGCTTCTACGACATTAACAACAAGTACCCTTGGATGTCTGGAACTGGCAAAACGCTTTATCATTGCCCCGCCGAATTGGGTGAAGAGGCGACTGCAAAGGTTCAAGCCGCCTCTCTTGCCGCGTTCAAGGCCGCAGGCACCGAAGTTTACGGCCGCGTCGATTGCCTCCTCCGAGCTGACGGCAGCCCCTACATCCTTGAGATCAACACCATTCCCGGCATGACCTCCAGCAGCCTGCTGCCAAAAGCCGCCGCCGCTGTCGGCATCGACTTCCCTCAGCTTTGTCACCGGATCATCGAGCTCTCTCTCGCCGCTCGGCCTTAACCCAGCATCGCTGCCACAGTCTCCTTCAAGCCAGACGCCACGGTGTGCTCGGGTTTGAAGCCCAGCACTGCTTCCACCCGGGAGGTATCCGCGCAGGAATGACGGATGTCTCCGGCCCGGAAATCCCGGTGAATCACCTCTGCCACGGGTCGTCCGGTCTGCTCCTGCACGAGAGCCCGCAGCGTTTCAAACAATTCCTTCAGGTCCGTCGCCCGACCCAAACCCACATTGAAAGCCTTACCAAAGGCCTCAGGGTTCTCTGTTCGAGACGCCAAAAGCAGCGCTTGCACGACATCCTTCACAAAACAAAAATCGCGGGTGTTGCCACCATCACCATTGATGTAAACCGACTCACCCTGCTTCATCGCCGCAATCCAACAGGGAATCACCGCCGCATAGGCACCCTTGGGATCTTGCCGCGGACCAAACACATTGAAGAAGCGCAGCCCCACCGGTTCAAACTCATAGGCCGCATGCAGCGTGGTCGCATAGACTTCGTTCACGTATTTGCTCGCAGCGTAAGGCGACAGCGTCCGCCCCAGCGATTCCTCACGCTTGGTCGGCAGTGGTTCATCGCCATAAACGGCACTGCTTGAGGCATACACAAACCGCTTCAAGCCCACCGCCCGTGCCGCCAGCATCAGATTTAGCGTGCCCGTCGCATTAATGTCATGGCAAAGCATCGGCTCATCCAGGGACAGAGGAACTGAACCCAGAGCCGCCAAGTGAATCACTTGATCGACGCCAGCCATGGCTGCAGCACAGGTTTCCGGCTGCCGAATATCCCCGATCATCACCTCCAGCCGCGCTGCGCTCTCCGACCCGACCAATTCGATGACGGCCTCCAAATTCTGTGGCGTGCTGCTAAAATGACTGTCCAAAACCCGCACTCGCTGACCCAGTGACAACAGCTTTTCCACCACGTGCGATCCGATGAATCCCGCTCCCCCGGTCACCAGCCACTGGCAGGGCTGAACTTTCAAGCGATCCTGGAGTTGTGAATACGGGCTTGTCATAAACGTGATGATTCCCTACGATGGCGCCAGCCGCAGTGCAAGATTGGCTTTGCCGCAGTCGTAATCCCCACTCGAACCTCCACCCTCTCAATCCTTATGTTCCGCGTCCCTGGTGTTCCTGGCAAAGATTTATGTGACAAGCATCTCGGTTTCTCACGGCGTGACATCCTGCGTGTGGGCGGCGCTTCCATGATGGGGTTGACCTTGAACAACATCCTTCGTGCCCAGTCTGCCAGCGCTGCCAGTGCCCAGGCCGGTCGGGCCGGTTGGGGAAAGGCCAAGCATGTTCTCATGATCTACCTTCAAGGAGGTCCGAGTCACATTGACCTCTGGGACCCCAAAGAAAATGTGCCCGACAAGGTCCGCTCCGACTTCAAGAGCATCCCCACGAAGATCCCAGGCACTCATTTCACCGAGATCCTGCCAAAGCTGGCCAAAGTGAACGACAAGTTCACTCTGATCAATTCCATGAGCTACACCCCGGCGGGTCTGTTCAATCATACCGCCGCCATCTACCAAATCATGACCGGCTACACCACGGACAAAGTCAGTCCGTCCGGCCAGCTCGAGCCGCCAAACGCGAAAGACTACCCGAACTTTGGCTCCAACATCATCCGCCTCAAGCCCTTGGATGAGCCAATGCTGCCCTTTGTCATGCTCCCGCGCCCCTTGCAAGAATCCAACGTGGTTGGAAAAGGCGGCACGGCTGGCTTCCTCGGCAAGTCATTCGATCCCTACACCCTCTATCCTGAGGGCGACGACCTCGACCTGAGCAAGATGGATCGCATCAAAATCGATGACCTCCAGCTTCGGCCTGACCTCTTCTCAGTGCGCCTCCAGCGCCGTGCCAAACTGCGTGACGCCATCAGTGCGCAAATGCCCACCATTGAGGCTGCCGTCAAAGATCTCAGTCTCGACAGCTATTACGATCAGGCTCTCAGCCTCATCGCCAGTGGCCGTGCCCGCGACGCCTTTGCCCTCGAACGCGAGCCCGACCAATTGCGCGACCGTTACGGCCGTAACACCTTCGGCCAGAGCTGCCTGCTGGCGCGCCGTCTGCTCGAAGCTGGCACGCGCGTTGTTGAAGTGATTTGGCCCAAGGTCGCCAACTCGGACAACCACTCCTGGGATCATCACGTTGGCCTCAGTAAACGCATGAAAGACCAGTCCGGTCCCATGCTGGATCAAGGTCTCTCCGCGCTGTTCGATGACCTCGATGCCAGCGGTCTGTTGGAGGAAACCCTCGTTGTCGCCCTGGGCGAGTTTGGACGCAGCCCTGAAAAAGGTGTCTCCACCTCCGGCAACAACAACAGCGCCGATGGCCGCGACCACTGGCCTTACTGCTACACTGCGGTCATTGGTGGTGCCGGCATCAAGCGAGGCTACGTCCATGGCAAATCCGACGCCACCGGCTCCGCTCCCGCTGAAAGTCCTGTGCACCCCACGGAACTGCTTGCTACGATCTACCACGCCGTCGGCATCGACCCCGAGACGATCGTTTACAACCACCTCAACCAACCGCGCGAGCTGGTCAAAGCCAAGCCTGTGACTGAGCTCTTTGCGTAACCAGCAACGAGCTAACCGTCGTTACTCAACAGCTGACTTTGCTTTGCCTTTGCCCTTCTGATTAGGGGCTTTGGCCTTGCCTTTGCCTTTTTCAGCCTTCAGGGACTTGCGTTGCTCCAGCGGCAACAGCGGACCTCCGCGTGCGTTCATTTCCTGATCGCACAGCTCCCGCATCTCCTTCAGTGTTGAGGCGTTCGCCGGGTCGAGTGCTAAGTTTTTGAGCTCGTCCGGATCCGAATCCAGATCATGCAAGAATTCGAAGGGTGGCTTCTGATCAAAGTAACGCGCATAGACATAGCGCTGCCCCCGAATCCCCTCCCAGGTGATCGAGGGTGCCAGGTCCACGTGCTCACAGAAAAACGATTTCCGCCAGCCTTCGGGTGCCTCTCCACGGACCAACGGAGCCAAGCTGCTTCCCTCGTAGGCCGCTGGTTTCGCCGCCTCCGCCCAGTCCACGAAGGTCGCCGGGAGATCCACATTCAACGCCATCTGCGGCACCACACGCCCGCGTTTGTCCTTCGGCAGTCGTGGGTCATAGACCACCAGAGGCACTCTCAGACTCTCCTCAAAATGCGACCACTTGCCCTGGAAGCCTCGATCTCCCAGGTAGTAGCCATTGTCCGCCGTATAAACAATGATCGTGTTTTCCGCCAGCCCGGCTTCCGCCAGCGCCTTCAAGACCCGTCCCACGGCATGGTCGATCCCGCTGATCATCCGGTAGTAGGCCCGCGCATTGGTTTCGAACTTTTCAGGCGTGTCGTACCCCCAATACCAGCGCTCCCGGTTGATCGACTGCTTTAAAAACTCGGGCATCGCCTCAAAGATCGCAGGATCCCCCAAGCGCGGCGGCGGAATGCTGCGGTCCTCATACATCCCATCGACTGAAGGAGGCCAGGGATAAAGCCCGATCCCCGGCCGATGATCATTGTCCTCGGCATGAGCTGCGTTGAACCAGAGATTCAGGCAAAACGGTTTGTCCTTCGGTTGTGACTTGATGAATTCAATTCCCTTGTCACAGACCAAATCCGTCTCATGGCGTTTGCTGCCGTCTGGCATCGTCTTGAAGTAGGGATTTCGTCCAATGGCCTCAAACTCATCATACTGATCCTCCTTCACAAAGCCCTTCGGCTCCATCAAATGCCATTTGCCGAAATGTCCGGTGCGATAGCCCGCCTGCTTGAGCACCACGGGGAACATCGTCTTCAGCGATTCGGCTTTCACTGTGGGCATTGAATCAGGAGTTGCATGGGTGCGAGCCCATTGGCCTGTCAGGTTGATCGCCCGGCTCACCCAGCAGATGGACGTCGTCACGAAGGCATTCTGAAACCGCACACCATCCGCCGCCAAGCGATCAATGTTCGGCGTCTGCACGATATCATGACCATAACACCCGAGCGTGTCCTGCCTCTGGTCATCGGCCAAAAGAAACAGAATGTTTGGAGGCTGGGCGCCGGGCGCAGGCTGCATGGAAAGCAGCATCAAGCCGGTAAAAAGCAGGGAAGTCTTCATGAGGCGGAAGTGGGCCTTGGGAAACGTCGTCAAAGCGCGGTTGTAGCATCGGATTGCAGTAATCCGCTGGCATTTCGGCCGAACCTGACGCACAAGACCCCATGTCGAACGCATTCATTGACCTTGGAGTCCCGGCCGCGATGATTCCCGCCCTGGACGAACTGGGCATCGTCAAGCCCACACCCATCCAAAAACAGGTCATACCCTTTTTGATCCAGGATGGCGGAGATCTCGTCGCCCAGGCTCAAACCGGCACTGGCAAGACCGCCGCCTTTGGCCTGCCGTTGCTCACGAAAATCGACCCTCAGGCTA
Organism: Verrucomicrobiaceae bacterium; assembly: GCA_029865835.1. Lineage (GTDB taxonomy): Bacteria > Verrucomicrobiota > Verrucomicrobiia > Verrucomicrobiales > Verrucomicrobiaceae > JAGRPD01. The sequence continues at coordinate 19,536 of JARXAL010000160.1, read as the reverse complement.
AGGTGATCCAGGGGCTGGTTATCGCCCCGACCCGCGAACTGGCGAAGCAAATTGGCAAACAGCTCTTCCGCTACACCAAATACACCGCGAAAATCTTCGTCGAAGTCGTCTGTGGGGGTGACAACATCGACCGCCAGGCGGAAGCGCTTCGGCGACCCACGCACATCGTCGTCGCCACTCCCGGGCGGCTCATCGACATGCTGAAACGCAGTGCGCTCAACCTCGACTCCATCCGTTACCTGGTTTTGGATGAAGCTGATGAAATGCTCAGCATGGGTTTCAAAAAGGAACTGCTGGAAATCCTCAATCTCACCACGCAACGCCAAGGCACCTGGCTTTTTTCTGCCACGTTCCCCCACGCCATCCAGCTCCTGATCAAAAACAGCATGTCCGCCAATGCCCATGCCGTCCAGATCGATCAAACCCATGTCGTGAATCGCGACATCGACCACCGCTACGCCTACTGCTCTCGCGAAGACAAAAGTCGATTCCTGATCGACTTCCTTAAGCGTCAAAAAGACGGCCGTGGCCTCATCTTCTGTCGCACCAAAGCTGGCACGAATGCTCTCTGCGCTGAACTTGCTGACGCAGGGTTTCTGGTGGAGGCCATCCAGGGTGACCTCATGCAAAAAGAGCGCGACAAAATCATGCGCGCCTTCAAGAAACAACGGATTCAGTTCCTCGTGGCCACCGACGTTGCCGCACGCGGCATCGACGTCGCGGACCTCAATTTTGTCATTCACCATCAGCTTCCTGAGCAGATGGAATACTACACCCACCGCAGCGGTCGCACCGCCCGAGCCGGTAAAAAGGGCATGTCTCTCGCCCTCATCGACCCGCGGGAAAAGGCGCAAATCACCGAACTTGAAAACAAGCTGCGAGTTTCCTTCAGCGAGTATCGTCGCTAGCCTGCATCCACTTCATTGCAACACAGGCAAAGACCAAACGTTACATGCCCCTACCATGAATCGCAGCACCCTCCTTCGTCTTATCGTTCTTGTCGCCGTCTCGTCGTCGTCGGCTCTCCAAGCAGAGAAAAAAGACGTCTGGCCGAAACCGAAGCCCACGACGCACGACTACAAGAAATGGGAAAGCAACATCGCCGCCTTTGAGGCTGCCGATAAGAAGTCTCCTCCAGCAAAAGGAAGTCTGCTTTTTGTGGGTTCATCGACCATCGTTCGTTGGAAGACCCTTGCGGAAGATTTTGCCGGTGTGCCTGTGTTGAACCGGGGTTTTGGAGGCAATCAAATCAAGGACTCGACCTTCTACGCCGAGCACATGATTTTTCCCTATGAACCGAAGGCTATTTTCCTGCGCGCTGGCGGCAATGACATCAATGCAGGCTGGCCTGCCGAAGACGTGTTCAACGATTTCAAGACCTTCGTCGCCAAAATGCGGGAGCGCCGTCCAAACGTCGCGATCTACTACATCGGGCTCAGTCCGACCGTTAAACGCCTCAAACAAGTCGATGAAGGCAACAAACTCAATGACCTGATCGCCGCCTGGGCGAAGGAACAGACTGGCATCACCTACATCGACACCCGCACACTGACGCTCGATCCAGATGGCAAGGTTCGCTCCGATTTGTTTGTCGAGGACATGCTGCACTTCAATGAAGAAGGCTACAAACTCCTCGCCGCAGCTTTGAAGCCCTTCGTTGCTTCGGCGGCAAAGTAACACGAGCGTGCGAATGCCGCGTTTTGGAATCAAACTGGAACGATTAGCCCTTCAGCCTCAGCAAGTTTCTTTTGGTTCCCATCGAACGTGAGGAACACCTTCACGCCCAGTTCGATCGCCGTGGCGACATGCAGAATATCCATGGAGCGATGGCCGCTGGCATCAGTGTAGAGTTCGCTGAGCCGCTCGGCAGCGAGGTGAATCTGAGGCCAGGGAGCCGGGATAGTGGTGACCGCGCCGCTGATAAGATCTGACTTCAAATCTGCCAGCATTTTGGTTCCTTCTGCTTGTGAATATCCCTTGGTTGGATCATGGCGTTGCAGTCGGATCTGAAACCGCACGGCTTGCCTGAATTCGTAAAGCAGCAACGTGGTGACCTCGAGCGCACCTGGCATGGCCGCAAAATAGGCCGCAGCTAGAGGTGAGTTGGCCTGGAGGCGATACAAGGTGCAGAGAAATGAGGTGTCTGGATAGGCCCTCATTAGCCCAAATCCCCAGCCAATTCATCTGCACGCATGGCTGCAACTTCTTCCAGGGTGAAAATGCGCCCTCCCCAGGTTTCATGCAATCTGGCCATGATGTCCACCTTGGGCGGACGTGGCTGGGACGCTGCGGCTCCCAGAGCGGGGACGAGTGTGGCAATCACTTTGCCACGCTTGCTGATGTTGATGGACTCCCCCTCGTGGACCCATGCTTCGATCCGGGGGAATTCGTTCCGAAGTTCCCTGACAGTCGCTGTTTTCATGTGATCCATAATATGTCTCACAAGTGTTCTGTCAAAGATTGATTTTTTGGACTTCAGGTTAGACTCCGATGTCTCAGTGCCATTTCTCGCCTCGATTTAACATGGCGACAAAATCAGCGATGCGTTTGGTTCGTGTTTCGGGTTTCTTGGCGGTGGTGATGCGGAAAAAGAAGCTGTAGCGCTGCGATTTATTGAGGGTCTTGAAGAAGGCCTTCGCTTGGGGTTCTTTGGACAAAGCGGAGAGGAAATCCTCGGGCATCTCGGCGTTGCTGGGGCTGTGATAGGCGGCTTCCCATCGTCCGTCTGCTTTGGCGGCGTTGACGGCGGCGCAACCGGAGGGCTTCATGCGGCCTTCCTTTTCGAGCCTTGCCACATGACCCACATTGATCTTGGACCAGATGCTGCGTTTGCCACGACGGGTGAATTTTTGGAGGTAGTAGGTGGCGTCGATTGATTTGACTTGGCCGTCAATCCAACCCAAGCAGAGGGCCTCATCCAGAGCCTCCGCATAGGTCACTGTGGGAATGCCACTGGCTTTCTTGGCGAACTTCAGCCAAATGCCGGGATGTTCGGCATGGTTTTGGGTGAGCCAAGAGCGAAACTCGGCAGCATTGGCAAAGGCGATGATGGGTTGCTCGACCATCTCAGTTCGGAGGTTGATCTGACCACACCGCGAACTCATTTCCTGAGGGCTCGATGAAGTGAAAGCGCCGACCTCCAGGGAAAGCAAAGGTCGGTGTGCTGATGATGCCGCCGGCTGCTTCGACTTTGGCTAGCGTTTCTTCGAGTCGTGCACTGTAGAAGATGACCAAAGCGGCGCCTGTTTCCGCAGTTGATGCTTTGTCAGAGAGGAAGAAGCCGCCATCAAGCCCTTCATTGCTGAAAGCTGTGTATTCGGGGCCGTAGTCGGTGAAAGCCCATCCAAAGGCTTCAGTAAAGAAGGCTTTGGTCAGAGCGAGGTTTCGAGAATGGAGTTCGACGTAGTTGAGCTTTTCGTGCTGGTGCATGGGGATCAATGGTGGCCGGGTTTGCGTTTGTGAATGATGATGATGTTTCCAGCGGGATCAAACACCATGGCCATGTGGCACACGGGTGTTTCAAAAGGTTCCATTTTGAACGGCACGCCAGCGGCTTTCAGTGCGGCGATGGACGCATCAAAATCCACGGCCTCGAGCCCGCAACTTGGCCCGTCAGCACTCGGCAGCCAGCCTGGGGCTTTGCCGATGGCGAGTGTGTGAGGTCCGAGTTCATACTCGACCCAACCGCCGTCCTCCCCCATCGGGGTGACCATGGTGGGGACGAGTTGGAGCAGGCCCTCGTAAAAGGCACGTGAAGCAGGAAGATCCGTGACTGGATAACAGGTGAAAGCGACTTCGGTAAAGAGCATGATGGTGTGGGAGTTTGGGTGGTTATTTGGATGAATGGGTTTTGATGGTGAGAGCAGCCTTTTCTGAAGTGCGTTGGGTGCGGATAAACTCTCGGCCACAGGCAAGTTTCCCTGCGAGAGGTGAGTCCGGTTCGATCACCCGCCAAAAGGGAGTGATGGCTTTTTCGGGAACACCGGACAAATGCTGTTCCCAGGCCGCTTCTGCTACGACTCGGAGGAAGATGCCTGTTGTCACAGGGCAGGTGTGCTCAGCCTGATTGCTGTCCGCGAGGTCGGCGCGCAGTTGCTTGGGTGTGATGCATTGACCCGGTGATAGGTTGCGGACATAACGGTCGATGATCTCGGGCGAGGCGATCATCATTCGACTGCCTTCAGGCATATCTGCAAAGGCCTTATCAAGAACTTTGATGGCGGCCGGTTTGCTCTGCTGAAGCTTTTGGGTCCATGTGGGTTTGGGTTTGGGCATGACGGCGATGGATGAAGGCTTCGATATTGGCACCATCCACTGACAACCCTATGTCAGGAGCGTTTGCGCCGGATGGATTTTTTTGGTGCATGGTGCTCGGCAGTGGCAAGGGCCAAGGCGATGACTTTGTCCTTGAGAGACTTGGGTGAAATGATTTCGGCTTCTGTTCCCAGACCTAGCAACCAACGGGCCACGTAGTCGTAGCCGCTTGTTTGAAATGCAAAGCGCACCCGCACCCGCTTTCCTATGGGCATTTCCTCGACGAGAGTTGGCCCCCAGTAGCGGCGGACGCTTTCGATGGAGAGCGCCGGGACTTCGATCACCGCGAACTCGTTGCGCTCGGCAGTCATGCAGCGGGAAAGATGCTGAGTGAGATCAAAGTTTGAGCGGGGCGAGATGGCGTCTGGCAGGGTGTCACACCGGAGGATGCGGTCCACGCGGAAGTCCCGAACATCGTCGCGCAGCCGGCACCAGGCGATGAGATGCCAATGATCCAGGTAGAAGACCAAACCGAGCGGCTCTACCACGCGTTCCGCGGCTTCGGATTGTGCTGCCCCGTGATAGTTCAGCCGCAGTAAACAACCTGCGGCCAACGCCTGCTGGACCGTGGACAAGGGGACGATTCCGCGCGTCGGAGACCGGCCTCCTACGACGATGGTTTTTCGCAATCGATCCACTCGGCTCTGCAATCCGACGGGCAAGACGGCGGTGACTTTTCCGATGGCTGAGCGAATGGACTCACGCATGGATCCGTCCGTCATGCGCTCCGTGAGCAGGCCTCCGGTGAAGAGCGCAAAGGCTTCTTCTGGCGAAAACATGACCGGCGGCAAATGATAGCCACGCATGAGACTGTATCCCACACCGGGCTCTCCGACAATGGGGACGCCGCTTTCGCCGAGGGCGGCGATGTCCCGATAAACCGTGCGTTCCGTGATCTCAAAATGTGCCGCCATCTCGGCTGCAGTGGTCACACGGCGCGACTGCAACATCATGACAAGGGCGACAAGACGATCCGTTCGGTTCATGGTTAAAGTTCTGTCGACTCAGTTTCCAAGGGTAGAGCAAAGCACGAGTGCGAATGATCCGAAAGTCGAATGAGGGGCTGGCTGGAGTTGTCTAATGGCAGTGCCACAATTTGGTTGTTTGATTCAGGCCAATCCGCTAGCCTCACTTTCCCAATCTATCACAGCATCACCCGCCAACTTTATGAACTTCGAGACTCTTCAGCTTCACGCCGGACAAGAAATTGATCCCACCACGCAATCGCGTGCGGTGCCGATTTATCAGACGACGGCCTATCAATTCAAGAGCTCCGAGCATGGAGCCAAGTTGTTTGCCCTGCAGGAATTTGGGAACATTTACACGCGGCTGATGAATCCGACGACGGATGTGTTCGAGAAGCGGGTGGCGGCGCTTGAGGGCGGAGTGGCTGCGTTGGCGACGGCTTCGGGGCATTCTGCGCAGTTCATTGCGATCAATAACATCGCCACGGTGGGCGATAACTTCGTCACCACCTCGCATTTGTATGGTGGCTCCTACAATCAGTTCAAAAACGCCTTCAAAGGCATCGGCGTTGAGGCGCGGTTTGCGGATGGTGTGAAGGTGGAGACTTTTGAGCCTTTGATTGATGACAAGACGAAAGCGATCTATCTCGAAACCATTGGCAATCCGGGACTGACGGTGCCGGCTTTTGAAGCCTTTGTGGCTCTGGCCAAGAAGCATGATTTGCCATTGATTGTGGACAACACTTTCGGCGCGGGCGGGGCGATTTGTCAGCCGCTGAAACATGGGGCGCATGTGGTGGTGGAATCGGCCACCAAGTGGATTGGCGGGCATGGGACCAGCATGGGTGGGTTGATTGTGGACGCGGGCACTTTCAATTGGGGCAACGGCAAGTATCCGCAGTTCACCTCTCCATCACCGAGCTATCACGGCATGGTGTTGAATGATATCTTTGGGATCGGCGGCCCGTTCGGGAACATCCAGTTCATCATCCGCTGCCGCGTTGAAGGTCTGCGTGACTGGGGTCCGTGTCAGAGCCCGTTCAATTCTTTCATGCTGCTGCAGGGTCTTGAGACACTTTCGCTGCGCGTCGAACGCACTTGTGAGAATGCTTTGGCGCTGGCGGAGTGGTTGTCTTCGCATCCTGAGGTGGAGTCGGTGAACTATCCCGGACTGGCGAACCATCCGACTCATGCATCGGCCAAGAAGTATCTAACGCGCGGCTTTGGCGGTGTATTGTCCTTTGTGCTCAAAGGCGATCGGGCGCGGGCGGAGAAGTTTGTGAATAGTTTGAAGCTCATTTCCCACCTCGCCAACGTCGGCGACGCGAAGACGCTCATCATTCATCCGGCATCGACCACGCACTCGCAACTCTCCCCAACGGAGCAGGCTTCCGCGGGTGTGCAGCCGGGCATGCTGCGCGTGTCTCTTGGGATTGAGCACATCGACGACATCAAAGCAGACATCACAGCGGCGCTGAGCTGACGAAGTTCGGACAGAGATCGTAGGCTTCGAGTTTGAGTAAGCATGGAGCCCCTGTCAGGCCTAGACGGGGTCTTGAGATCATGTCATCTTGCCGAGTGGCGGAGGTGTTTTGGTTGTGGAAGGCATCGGGTGTTTCACGATAGAATGTTGTGGATTACCTTACCCTCGACGTTGGTGAGGCGGCGCTGGATGCCGTTGTGTTCGAAGCTGAGCTTTTCGAAATCCAGACCGAGGAGGTGGAGGATGGTGGCATTGAAGTGGTAGAGCGGGTGGATGTCCTCGATCGCCTTTTGGCCAAGTTCGTCGGTGACGCCGTGGCTGACGCCAGGCTTCACGCCTGCGCCGGTCATCCAGCAGGTGAAGCCATCGGGGTTGTGGTCGCGGCCTTTCGCGCCTTTTTGGAAGAAGGGCATACGGCCAAACTCGGTGCACCAGACGACGAGGGTGTCTTGCAGGAGCCCGCGTTGTTTGAGGTCCCGAATGAGGGCGGCGGCGGGTTGGTCGAGGATTTGCGCGTGAATGTCATACTGCGCTTTGAGATCACTATGGCCGTCCCAGTTGAGTTTGCCCCCGCTGGCATAGGCTCCGTTGAAGAGCTGGACGAAGCGCACACCCTTTTCGATGAGGCGGCGGGCGAGGATGCAATTTTTGGCAAAGGCGGCTTTGTCCGGGTTCTGCGTGTCATCGGCACCGTAGCTTTTCAGGATGTGTGCGGGCTCGGTGCTGAGGTCGTTGATTTCGGGTACGCTGAGTTGCATGCGGGCGGCGAGCTCGTAGCTGGCGATGCGGGCGGCGAGCTTGCTGTCGCCCGGATGGGCTTCGAGATGGCGGGCGTTCATCCTTTGCAAGAGCGAGCGCGCAGCTTGGTCGGCGTCCGCAGAGACTCCCGCAGCCGCGAGATGTCGAACGGGATTTTTGGAACTCATCGTCGTGCCTTGGAACGCAGCGGGAAGGAAGCCGGGTCCCCAGTTGTTGGCGCCGTTTTGCGGCACCCCGCGCGGGTCGGGGATTGCGACATACGACGGCAACTCCTGGCTCTCGCTGCCCAGCGCATACGTCACCCACGAGCCGAGTGACGGGAAGCCATCAAGGACGAAGCCGGTTGAGAGAAAGTTCTCCGCAGGGCCATGGGTGTTCGACTTGCTGGTGAGCGAATGCACGAACGCGATGTCGTCAGTGAGTTCCGCGAGATGCGGGATCATGTCGCTGACCCACTTGCCCGTCTTGCCGCGCTGGCGAAACGCGTATTGCGGCCGTGCGAGATTGCCCGCCGGTCCCTGGAAGGTCACGGCGGGACCTCCGGGCAGGGGTCTGTCGTCCCACTTGATCAACTCAGGCTTGTAGTCCCAGGTCTCCAGCTGGCTAACTGCGCCTGCGCAAAAGATGACGATGACGTTCTTCGCCTTGGCTGGGAAATGCGGCTGTCGCGGCGCATAGGGACGCGCAGGGTCGATGATTGGGCCGTGACTTTCGGCGCCGAGCAAACCATCGATCCCGAGCAGATTGGTCAGCGCGATGGAGCCGAGCGCGGTGGCGCTATTCGATAGAAACTGGCGGCGATCAAGCAAGGCACGGCCCGGGATGGAGAGATGTTCGGCGTGGTGTATCATGGCTGGAAAAGGAACTCGTTGCTGTTGAAGAGGGCGCGGCAGAGCGTGGTGAGGCCATGCTTTTTGACGTTGGGCAAAGTGTCGTTTAGCTCTTCGGCGGTGGGTTCACGAGTGAGGGCGAGTTGGTAGGCGCGTTGGATTTGTCGGGCGATGTCTTCGCCGGCTTCCTTCTTCACGCGAGAAGCGAAGGCTTCGGATTGATCGAGGGTGAAGCGACTGTTGAAGAGATTCAGCGCTTGAATGGGTGTGGTGCTGGCGCGACGCGCGGCCGTGCTCTGCCCGGCGTCAGGGCAGTCGAAGGCTCCGAAGACAGCTTCGGGTTCGCGGCGGACTTTGTGCGCGTAAATCATGCGGCGCTGGTTCTCGGGCGTGGATGTCTCGACGGGATTGAAGCCGCTGAGACCACCGCGTTTGTCAAAGAGGTCGTAGCCACGGCCATGCATCTTCAGATTGAGCTGACCGCTGATGGCGAGCATGGAGTCTCGGATGGCTTCGGCTTCAAGACGGCGCGAGGGGAAGCGCCAGAGAAGGCGCACATCAGAGTCCTTTTCAGCAGCTTGGGCATTGGATGCGGAGGACTGCCGAAACGTCTCACTCAGGACAATGAGCCGATGCATGTGTTTTACGCTCCAGCCGGAGCGAATGAATTCACTCGCAAGCCAGTCGAGCAGTTCGGGATGCGTTGGCTTCATGCCGTTGTTGCCGAAGTCGCTCGGTGTTTCGACAAGGCCGACGCCAAAGTGGCCCTGCCAAATGCGATTTACCATCACGCGTGCCGTGAGCGGGTTTTGGGAGCTGGCGATCCAGTCGGCAAGCGCGGCCCGCCGCTGCTGCTCGGGCGATTGCTTGTCCAGCCTCACATCGCCGAGTGTGCTGAGCACGGCGGGGATAACTTCCTCCTTCGGTTGCTCGGGATCGCCGCGATTGAGCAGATGGATTTCGTCGGGTTTGCGGAAGATGCCGGCGAAGACTTTTTGTGTGGTATCGAGTCCGCTGAGTTGCTTCTCGAGTGCAATCTTTTGGGCGCGCAGTTTGCCAGCTACTTCAGCTTCTTCTTTGGGAATCCCTTTGGTGGCGAACTCTGGCTTCGTGGCCTTGCCCGCATCAAAGCTCTCGCGGTCGTCGGAGTCCGCAACGGTCTTCCAAGTGCCGGATGCATCGGCGATTTCGATGAAGTAGCTTGTAGCGAGTCGATCCTTGAATTTGCCTTCGCGGTCGCGGCCCCAAATGACGCGGTCGATCTCTTGCTCCTGCGTGAATTCGATCATCACCCAGCCTTTGCCCATCTCGTTTGACATCCAGCTCCGCGAGTTGCCGTAGTTGCCGTCGTTGACAAATTGCTGCTCATGGCGGTCGGCGGTCACCTTTTCACCGGACACGGTCACGGCGGCGTTGAGCGCGATGTTTGCGCCTGCGGTGTTAAAGACCTCGAGTTCATCGACGCAGGGTTCGAGGTTATTGGTCTCGCGAATGGTGAAGCGTACGCGTTTGGCCTTCGACGGAGAAAAGCGATCCACATTTTCACGGGCGGTGATCATCGGACGCTTCACGCCTGACTTTGCGAGTGGCACAAAGCGTGAAAGTTGTTTTTCGAGTGCAGCTACCTGCGTTTTGATCTGCTTCATGCGCTCCCGAGCCGCGACAGCTTCCGGCGTGTGCAGTTCCCGATCCTGATACTCGACTCCGGCGACTAAGGCCTGCATGGCGTAGTAGTCCTTGGCGCTGATGGGATCAAATTTGTGATCGTGGCAACGGGCACAGCCGACGCTGAGACCGAGGAAGGTTTGACCGATATTTGTCACCATCTCATCGAGCGAATCCTGGCGTGCGAGCCGCTTCGACGGCTCATCCTTGCCGATCTGGCCCGGCAGCAATACCGACGCTGTGACAAGGAATCCCGTCGCTGCATCCACGCCCAATGCATCGCCGACGATCTGCTCTTTGATGAAGCGGGCATACGGCGTGTCGTTGTTGAAGGCCTGGATGACGTAGTCGCGATATGGCCACGCGTTCGGTCGCTCGGTGTTCACCTCAAAACCGTGCGTGTCCGCATAGCGCACCACGTCCAGCCAATGCTGCGCCCAGCGCTCGCCATAGCGAGGAGAGGCGAGAAGTCGCTCCACCGTAGCGGCGGGGTCGGGCTTTTTCAAGAAAGCCGCCGCTTCCCCCGGAGTGGGCGGCAAACCCGTAAGATCGAAGGTCACTCGCCGAAGCCAGGAGACTGGATCAGCAGGCTGTGAACGGTGGAGGTCTTGCTCGGCGAGTTTAGCGTCGATGAACGCATCAATCGTGTGGAGATCTGTGAACGTTTTCACCGGTTTGAAGCTCCAGTGGTCGCTCTTGTCCTTCAGCTTCACCAAATCGACACCATCGGGCCAGACGGCACCTTCATTGATCCATGTCGTCAGCGTGGTGATCTGCGCTGCGGAGAGGCGCTCGCCTTTGGGTGGCATCACCTCGTCCTCATCGCTCGAAGTGACGAAATGAATGAGCGAACTCTCCTTCGCCTTTCCCGGAATGATGTTCGGCCCGTCGTTGTCACCGCCCTTCAGGGCAGCCTCCTTCACATCGAGACGCAGGCCGCCCTTATGCTTCTTCTCGCCGTGGCACTCATAGCAGTGCGTTTCGAAGATCGGGCGCACATCGCGAACGAAGTCCACAGGCGCGGCTGCGACAGCCGTGGCAAAAAGCAGGTAGATTGGGAAGCTCGTCAATTTCATGTGAGGTCTCAGCGATAGGGATTGCCGGCTTCATAGAGCGCACGCACCTCTTCATCATTCATTGTGCGGCCGAGCAGGAGCAGTTCATCCACGCGACCGCTCAATTTGCGATCTTGTTGATCCCAGTTACCGATTTGGGCAGGACCTAGCCGTGCGGGATGGGCGATGGCTTGATGCGTTTCTTTGTCAAACTGGCCGTTGAGATAGAAGCGAACTGTTTTCGCGACGGAATCATAAACCGCGGCGAGATGCACCCAGCGGCCTTGCTCCGGCAACACAGAGGTGCGGGAATCGGGGAATCCGTTGGTTTCATCGGACCCCTGGGTGAGTGTATTGGCAAAAAGAGCGAGGCGCATGGTTGTAAGTTTTGTGACCATCCAGTGAACCTGGCCTGGGTTGCTCTTGTTCCATCCATCGGTGTGCAGCAACGATTGATAAGGGGCGCCGAGACGATCGAGACGCACCCAGGTCGCCAATGTGAGTTGAGGCCATTCGCGGTCGCGGCCAACATCGAGCTTCAAGTGATCGCCCACATTCACAAATTCCGGTGCCTGCGATCCCGGCCAGCGTCCCTGCACCGTGCGGAAGATCCCGGGCTGCGTCTGCTCGGACTCAAAGTCTAGCAGCGCGATAAGAGCGGGATCATTCCGCATAGCGGCGAGAGCTACCTCCGAACGCGCGCGCTGACCTGCCGCTAGCCCTGCGCTCAGCCCGTTCATTTCATCGGCCTGAATGAAGGCCGAGGAACGCAACTCGCGGACTGTGCTCGAGCCGCCATCCATCGTCACCGCATCACCGCCGCGCAGACTTTGCTTGTTCGTATCACCCGAGGCTTTCGCGATGACCTCGCCCTGAAACACATGAATTTCTGCCGCACCGTTCGGTGGCACATCCACGCCGAACCGCGTGCCGAGATCCACCGCATCACCCGAAGGCGTGACCACTGTGAAACCCTTCGCCGCAGGGGGCACTTCCGCCGAAAGACGACCGCTCAGCATGTGCAAACGCTGCGCTGACTCAAACCGAAACTCCGCCGGTGCTTCAATGACAACTCGTGCTCCGAGAGCGGTCACGAGTTCCACACTTCCGCCTTTGAGCGAATGCGTCTCCCCTCTCAACTTAGTGCCCTTCGAGAGTTCCTCCACACCTGCATCGTTTACGATGGTGGCGAGCACGCGCTGGCTACCCTGCCACCACCAACCCGCGCTAGCGAACAAGGTCACACAAGCCGCAGCAGCCAGCCAGCGCCTGGTGGGTGGAAACGCCATGCGCTGAGCGGAAGGAGAGCTTTTCACCAGGGGTTCCGTTTGCTTCTGTTCCCAACCCGCAGCACTCGCCGCGACCGCTGAATCGAGATTGAGCCGTTCAACGAACTCACGCCGTGCCTCCGCGCTCGCATCGAGGAAGCGATTGAGCTGTGACATCTCTTCGGCGGAGATGTTGCCATCCAGATAACGGTGAATGAGCGAATCGAGTTCCGAGTTCATGATGATGCCTCCTGTGCGAGTGCGCGGCGAATGCAATCCAGAAGCATCCGCCTCATCCGGTGCAGCCATTGATAAAATCCCGGCACCGAGCGGCCACTGCCCTGAGCCACTTCCTGAATGCGCGCTGCTGGTTGATATGCCTGCATCAGCAGTTCGCGCTGGTCGGCTGGCACTCTGGCCATACAAAGTTCCAGCGCTTCCCGCTGACGCTCAAGCTTTGGCTCATCTTGCTCCGACTCTTCCGCGATTTTCAGCACCACGTCCTCGTTCAGCACGAGTCGGTCACGTCCTTTGTCGCGCAGCCATCCCAGAGCCTCAAACCGCGCCACGCCGAAGGCCCATGCCCGGAAATCTTCGCCCTCGCGAAACGAATCAAATTTTTCCCAAAGCACCACGCTCACGTCCTGCATCACATCATCCGCATCCGCTCTCGTCGGCAGGAGTCGCCGCACAAACGAACGCACTGCTGCTTCCTGCGCCGTGAAGAGACGCAGGAAACGACGGTGACGTTCGATTTCGGATGGAGACATGAAGAGTGACAACAGGAGTTATCTCCACGAATCCGCCGCATTTAACACCTTTTCGTATCGGTGGGCTCATTTTGACGTCCCACGGGCAGGTCAGGGTGGCAGGGGGGTATTGCTGATGCCGGCGGTGCCGGGGTGGAGGAGGTTGTTGGAGAAGTGCATGCCTTGCGGGCCTTTGGGGCCGCCGGCAATGATGACGGCGAGTTTGTAGCGGGGCTGGCCGATGCTTTGGAGGAGGTTGCCGGTGACGATGACATCTGTGAGCGGCGGGTCGTCGTCTTGCTGGCCGTTGTCGAATTTGAAGGGCGAGCGTTCGGTGCCCCAGATCCAATGGGCGTCGCCATGGCCGAAGTCGGAGATGATGTTGTTGGCGATGATGGAGCCGCCGTCGGCGTTGTCGGCGTTGGCTCCGGCACCGGGCATGAGACCGATGGCCCAGAGGCTATTGCGGTGGAATTGATTGCCGGTGATGAGCACGTTGCGGCTGCCGTGCATGGCTTTCATGCCCATGAAGGCGTTGGTGATGAGGTTGTTGCTGACGATGACTTGGTCGCAGTGGATGTCGATGCCTTGGGCGGCATTTTCGATGTGGTTGCCGAGGATGCGGGTGAGGTTGCTGACGGCGGGCGCGGTGACGATGAGGCCGCTGCCTTGCTGCCAGTTGTCGGTGTAGCCGGCGTCCCAGGTCTGCTGACTGAGGAAGGTGCCTTTGACGGGATTCTTTTTGACCCAGTCGCCGAGCTTGTGTTGGGCTTTGATTTCGGGAGTGGGGATGAGGCGCTCCTCGATGATGCGATTGCCTTCGATGAGGGTGCCGGTGCTGTAGCTGATGTTGATGCCTGTGCCGTCGGTGCAATTGAAGGCGTAGCCCCATTCGAGGCTTTTGGTGCGGTCATCGATGGTGACGCGCATATAGTTTCGCACGAGGCAGCGGCTGATGCGGCTGTTTTGGCACTCGCGAAGGGTGATGGCGCCGGAGCGGGTGTGGTTGTCGATCACTCGGACGTTGTCGATGACGAGGTCGCGGCATTGGATGGCGAGGATGCCTTCGTTATTGGTTTCGTGATGGCCTTCGGGGCGGGTGAGGGTGAGGTCGCGAATCTCGGCGGCAACGGCGTTTTCGATTTCGATGATGGGTTGGTCCGCCTTTTGTTGGATGATGCGGCCGGGGCCGAAGAGGCCGCTGCGTTCACCACGAATGCGGATTTTTTCCTGGATCAGGTAGTCGCCTGCGGGGACGTAGAGCATGCGGTTGGGATGGGCATCCAATGCAGCTTGGATGGAGTCATGGTCTGTGACGGAAAGGTCGGCGGACGGGACTGAGAGCGTGCCCAAGACGAACAGGAAGAGGAGGAGGTGAGGCATCGATTGATGGAGATTGCAGCTGCGTGTGGGTCACGAAGCGCGGCTTTGAAAGGTGGGGAGGCGCCAGTGCCAGCGCATGGCGGCGAGGCGCATGAGCAGGATGACGGTCATGCCGAGATAACGATGACTTTCGGAGGCGGGCAGATACTGGCGAAGCAGGACGAAGACGAGGGCGCCAGCGAAAACGGCGGTGGCGTAGAAGTTGACTTCGGCTTTGAAGACCCAGGGGATTTCGCCGCGAAGGACGTCCCGCAGGATGCCGCCGGCGACACCGGTGACGATGCCGAGCAGGATGGCGACGATGCCTGGAGTGCCGAGGGCGAGGGCTTTTTCGGTGCCGACGATGCCAAACAATGCGAGGCCGAAGGCATCGGCCAAGGCGAGGAGGCGGTGGGGCAGGTGAGCGAAGCGCACGAGTGCAAAGGTGACGACGGCGGCGATGAGAGCCGTCCAGACGTGCATGGGTTCGGCGATCCAGAACAGAGGGTGCACGCCGAGGCAAAGGTCGCGGATGGTGCCGCCTCCGACGGCGGTGACGAGGGCAAGGACCATGACGCCGAAGAGGTCCATGCCTTTGCCCTCAGCGGCGAGAACTGCTGAGATGGCGCAAACAGCGACGGCGAAGTATTCGATCCAGGCAGGCATCACGAACGTGTGCGTTCCTGTATCACGGCTTTTTTGGCAGCGCACCTTGTTTGAACTTCGTCATAAGCTCCTGGAACTGCTTGTTGAGGGCCTGGTACTCGGGACTCTTTTTGTCGTGCTTGGCGCGTTCGGCGGCGATGGCGCGGATTTCGACTCCAAGAGCGCGACGCTCTTCGGCGGCCTTGGTGGCGGTGGTGTCGACTTTGATTTCGACATCGTCCCAATCATCGGTGCGGAAGACGGAGGTGGGGAGGCCTTCGCTGTTGACGAGGTTGGCGCCTTCGGGGTTGGCGGCCCAGGCGTAGCGAACGGCGGCGGGTTGTGGGACTTGGGGGCTGCTGACGAGGACGCTGTCGGTGCCGTCGATCTTGGCGTCGGCCCAGTGCCAGGTTTTGTCGGAGCCGGCGATTTCGAAGCGCTTCAGGGGGCTGCCATCGCTTGATTTGAGGCCGGTGCCGCATTGATCGAAGGTCACGCGGATGGCTTTGTCCCGGGTCTGGCTGGTTCTGAAAAGTGGACCGGAGTAGGTGAGGTTTTGGCCGTAGTCTTTGGCGAGTGCCCAGCGGGCGAGGCGTTCGCCGGGGTCTTTTTTGTTCTTGGGATGGATGTCGTTGGCTTCACCGACGTCGTTGGTGATTGCCATGCCGGTTTTGGGTGTGGTGTTGAGCACGAGACGCATGCGGTCCTGGGTCAGGGCCCAGGAGTCGGGTGTTCCGGGGGCGGTGGAAGGGGCGTGGTAACTGGCGAGCTGGACGTAGTAAAAGGAGAATTCATCGTTCCAGCGTTTGCGCCAGTCGTTGATCATGAGAGGCAGGGTTTGATCGTAGGGTACGGCGCCGGCTTTGGCGTTGCCCTCGCCTTGATACCAGATGGCGCCGCGCATGGTGTAACCGGCAAAGGGATGGATCATGGAGGCGAAGAGCACGCCGGGTTTGCCTTCGGTGAGCAAGGGGGGCTTGGGGGCGTCTGGCTTTTTGGGGAGGCGTTTGCGTTCCTCGGGGGATTTGCCTTTGGCGGCGGCCATGGTGGTCTTCCACTGCTCCAGTTTTGTGGCGTAAGCGGTGTCTGCTTTGGCTTGATCGTAGCTAGCGGCGTCTTTCAGGGTGGCGTCGACGAGGGCTTTGGTGGCGGGCAGGGTGTTGAGGGCCTCGCGGCTGGTGAACGTCTCGACGGGCTTGCCACCCCAGGCGGATTTGATGACGCCGACGGGGATGCCGAGTTCGAGGTGCAGTTTGCGGGCGAAGAAGAAGGCGACGGCGGAGAAGCCGGGGGTGGTTTCAGGGGTGGTGGTTTGCCAGATGCCTTCGATGTCGTCCTGATTCTCGGCGGCGGTGACGAGTGGGGCGTTGAACATGCGGAGCGCGGGGTGGTTTGACTCGGCGATGAGGCCGGCGTACTCGGGCGAGCGATTCATGGTGTAGAACATGTTGGACTGGCCGGAGGCGAACCAGACTTCACCGACGAGGACATCGGCGATTTGGATTTTGTCGGTGCCGTTGGTGATGGTGAGTGTGGCGCCTGTGGCATCGGCGGGGCCGGTTTGAATTTGGGTGCGCCATTTGCCATCGGCTCCGGTTTGAATGGTGGCTGACTGGTTTTTGAAAGTGATTTTGATTTCGGCTCCCGGGGTGGCTTTGCCCCAGATGGTGGCGGGGCGTTCGCGTTGGAGGACCATGTGGTCGCTGAAGAAATGCGGCACGCTCAATTCGGCGAGGAGCAGGCTGGGAGTGAGGAAGAGGAGGCTGAGGAAGGCTTTCATGGGGAGAGGGTTCGAAACGATGGGAAGGTGGGGGATGTTGCCTCCAAATCATCGACTCTTGAGGGCCGACGGATTGCACACCAGGACTTCATGCGCCCCATAACGCTTTAGGTGTGCTGGGGCGGAGGAGGGTGTGAGCAGGTAGTTTTTGCCTTTTGGGTAGTAGCTTCGGAAAACGCCCAAGGCCGATCCATCGAAGGCTTTGCTGTTCCATTTGCACTCGATGACATCCACTTCATTGCGTTTTCGCGGGAGGATGAAATCGATTTCGCGGCCTTGTTTGTCACGCCAGTAGAGTGGTGGGGTCTCGGGGAAATGAGCTTGAAGGTGTTCCAGCACGAGGTGCTCCCAGAGCGGGCCGTAGTCATCCTGGCGCAGGGGGTCCCAGCCGCGGGCGAAGCTGACAAAGCCGGTGTCGAAGGCGTAGATTTTCGGCTGTTTCACCAGTTCATTCAGGCCACCGCCGTGAAACGGCCGCACGAGCGTTACGGCCTGCGTGATCTCGAGGGCGCTGACATGGCTCTCCACCGTGGGACGCGTGATGCCGAGTGCGCTGGCCGTTTTCGTGACCTCAAATTGACCGCCGCTTTGTTTGATGAGGTATTCAAACAGCGCGTTGAAGCGGTTGATGTCGCGAAAGCCAAATAGACGCTGGATGTCGCGGGCAAAAAAGGAATCCAGCCATTCGCGGTAGAACGATGTCTTTTTGGACGTGGCCAGAAGTGCGGCTGGAAGCCCGCCATGGTAAAGCCGTTGCTGCAAGGTGACACCAAAGGAAGGCAGTTCATCCCAAAGTACCGGGGTGAGGTGCACAAGGCGTTTGCGGCCGGTGAGTGTGTCACGAAACTTTTTGCTCGCTGCTAGCGTGGAGGAGCCGGTGGCGAGGATTTTGAGTTTTGGAAATGCATCCGCGCCGATTTTCAGCAGGCGGGAGGGATCACGGAGCTGATGGATTTCATCAAAGATCACCACGGGTTTCGTGCAGCTGCGATAGAACATTTCGGGGTCAGCCACGACGTCTTCGGTGGAGGGCAAATCGCAATTGAGATAGAGCAGCTGGTCGGCGCCGAGGCTGTCAGCGAGTGTTGTCTTTCCCACGCGGCGCACGCCACAGAGCCAAACGATGGGAGCCTCAGCCCAGGCGGAGGAGAGTCGTTGGAGCCAAAATGGACGTGCGATCATGCTGCCATACTATACAAATAGAATGACCAAATGTAAATTACCAAAGCGGGGTTAAGTTGTCTGACTTGGCACCGCGCCAGATGGGAGAGATGCGAGAGTGTGAGGTTGGATGGGGTTTGATTTTTGTGGTGTGATGGATCGCGAACCGCCCCTTAAGGCACGGCGTTGGTCTGGTCGAGGTGGTAACTTTTGAGCCACCAGGCGAGTTTTTCGGGGTCGGTGGGTTCGGGGTTGTTGAGGCGTTTTTTCCAGGTGCGTTGGTAGTCGGTGCGTTTGGCTTTTTGGATTTCGGCGAGGGGTGGTTCGGTGGTGGGATCGCCTGAGGTGCCTTGGTCTTGGGTTTCGGTGATCCAGGTGTCGAGGCGGGTGGTGAGGTCGGCGGTGGCTTGGGGATCGGTGATGGCGTGGAGGCCTTGGGGATCGGCTTTGAGGTCGAAGAGTTCGGAGGCGGGCCGGGTGGGAGCGAGCCACTGGGCGGGGAAAGCGGCGAGTTTGCCTTCGCGTTGGAGTTCGCGGAGCAGGGGCATGCCGGGGTATTGATCTTCTTTGTAGCTGGACCAGTTGAGGCGCGATTGCCCGGGATGAAAATGGCGAACGAACCAGTGGTCCGGGGTGATGACAGCGCGGATGCGGTCCATGGCATCGCCGCAGCGATCGCGTGCGGCGAAGAGTTCACGGCGGGTAGGGAATTCGCCGGAGAGGATGGGTTTGCCCTGCATCCAGTTGGGGATGGGGAGTCCGGCGAGTTGGAGAGCGGAGGGGGCGAGGTCGATGAGGCTGACGAGGCGGTCTTCGACGTGATTGGGTGTGATTTTGGGTCCTCGGATGATCAGGGGGACTTGGAGGCCTTCGACGCTGAGCCATTGTTTGCCCCAGGGCATGGGGCGGCCGTGATCGGCGAAGAAGATGACGAGGGTGTTGTCGAGGACGCCTTCGGTCTGGAGTTGATCGAGGATGGCGCCGACGCGCTGGTCGACGACTTCGATGCTGCGCTGATAGGCGTACCAGTCGCGGCGGATGAGGGGGTGGTCGGGGTAGTTTGCGGGCAGCTTGATGGCGGCGAGGGCGGCGGGATCGAAGGCGTCGGGGATGGGGAAGGGGCGGTGGGGTTCGGTGATTTGGAATTGGGCGAAGAAGGGTTGGTTTGGGTTGCGCTTGCGCCAGTCGTCGCCGTCGAAGAGTTGTTTGGGGTCGTGGATGAAGTTGTAGTGGGTTTTGCCCTTGGTGATTTTTTTGCCGCTGCGAATGGAACCCGGAGCGGCGGCGTTGCTGACGAACCAGCCGGCTTCGCGGAGGAGGGTGGGGAGGGGTTTGTAGGGGGCGGGGAGCGGCTGGGGATTTTCGGTGTCGTGCGGATGCAGGCCGGTGGTGGTTTGGTAGCAGCCGAGGATGAAGGCTGAGCGGGAGGAGCTGCAAACGGGGGCGGTGGAGTAGGCGCGGGTGTAGCGTCGGCCCTCGGCGGCGAGGCGGTCGAGATGC
>JARXAL010000281.1 GCA_029865835.1 Verrucomicrobiaceae bacterium | reverse complement strand
AAACCAAGTAAAGGCTCGCCCCTTTCTCAAGCGCGAACCCGATCCAAAGCGTAACCCTTTCATGCGCATCGGCATCACAGGAGCCACCGGCTTCATCGGCACCCACCTCAGCAAACTCGCCGCCCAGCGCGGTCACGAGATCATCACCTACTCCCGCCGCCCCCGTCCCGGACCCCACAGCCTCGTTCAACCCGCACAAACCCCCTGGGCTCTCCCTCAGCCGGACCGCCCGCTCGATGTCCTCATCCACCTTTCCGGCGAACCCGTCTTCGGCCTCTGGACCAACGCCAAACGTGCCCTCATTGACGAAAGTCGCGGCGCCTTCACCGAAAAACTGGTCGACCACCTCGCCACCTGGACCCAACCCCCCGCTGCCCTCCTAGTCGCCTCCGGTGTCGGCTACTACGGAGACCGCAGCGACGAAATCCTCACCGAATCCAGCCCCGCCGGCAGCGGCTTTCTCGCGGAGGTCTGCATCGCCTGGGAAGCCGCCGCCCAGCGTGCAAAAGACCGCCTCGGCGCCCGCGTCGTCAACTTCCGCACCGGCCTTGTACTCGGCAATGAAGGAGGAGCCCTCCCCCTCATGCGCCGCGCCTTCAAGTTCGGCGTCGGAGGCAACCTCGGTAGCGGCAACCAATGGATGCCCTGGATCCACATCGCAGATGAAGTCGGCCTCATCCTCTGGGCCGCAGAAAACACTGCCGTCACCGGCCCGCTCAACCTCACCTCACCGAACCCCGTCACCAACGCTGACTTCACCCGCGCCCTCGCCTCCTCCGTGCATCGCCCCGCGTTCTTCCACGCCCCCGCCTTCGTCTTGAAAACCCTCCTCGGCGATCTTGCCCAGGAAATGCTGCTCACCAGCCAACGCGCCCTTCCCGCTGCCGCCCAATCGGGAGGCTACACCTTTCAATACCCCGACCTCACTCCCGCACTTGCTCATCTGCTAGCGCTTTAGTCTTTTTGCAGCATAGTATCCCCCGACATGGCTACCGCTCAAACCACCATCGGACTGATTTACGACTACGATCAAACGCTCAGCCCGAACTACATGCAGGACGAAGTTCTCTTCCCGCGCTTCGGCATCAATCCCACGCAGTTCTGGAAAAAAAGCCGAGAACTCGTCGACGCCGAAGGCTACGATGGTGAACTCGCCTACCTGAAGGCCCTGCTCGACTACCTCGCTCTCGACCGCCCCACCAACGCCGAACTCAGCGCCCTCGGAGCCAACCTCAAATTCTACCCGGGCCTCCCCGCCCTCTTCGCCGAGCTCAGCGCCTCCCTCACCGACCAGCATCGAATGCTCGGCATCAAAGTTGAGCATTATATCGTCTCCTCAGGCCTGAAAGCCCTCCTCGACGGCTCCGAACTCGCCCCCCACGTCAAAAAAATCTTCGGCTGCGAATTCGGTGAAGACAGCGACGGCCGCATCAGTTTCCCCAAGCGCGTCATCAGCCACACCACGAAGACCCAGTTCCTCTTCCGCATCAACAAAGGCATGCTCGAACCGAACGAGGACGTCAACGATCACATGGCCCCGGAACTCCGCCCCATTCCCTTCCAAAACATGATCTATGTCGGTGACGGCCCCACCGACGTCCCTTGCTTCACCCTCATGAAAAAATACGGTGGCCACGGCATCGCCGTCTACAATCCCAACGAGCCAAGCCGCGCTTCCTTCAAAAAGTGCTACCAGCTCTCCGCCCTCGCAGACCGCGTCAAACACATCGCCCCCGCCGACTATCGCCCCGGCAGCCACCTCCGCCTTCTCCTTGAAGAAATGATCACCGAGATCGCCGATGGCATCGTCCGCCGTCACCGACTCGAATTTGAAGAAGGCACCGTCTCCGCCCCCCATTTTTAGCAACGCCCCACTTCGACGCACGAACCCTTTCACATCGGCGTTGGTTTGGTTGACCGATTCAACCATGAAAGCCACCCTCGCCGCTCTCTTCTTCGCGCCCATCATCCACGCCGCGACCTTCTACGTCTCGGATCCCGAGTCCGCCCGCAAAGCCGTTCGAGATGCCAAGCCCGGTGACACCATTGTCCTGACTGCAGGCGATTGGAAAGACGCCGATCTCCGGCTCGACGGCGACGGCACCGAGTCCGCCCCTATCACCATCCGCGCCGAAGTTCCCGGCAAAACCGTCTTCACCGGCGCCTCCCGCCTCCGCCTCGGCGGCAGCCACCTCATCGTCAGCGGTCTGCACTTGCATAACCTCTCCGGCTCAAAAGCCGATTGGCTCGAGTTCCGCATCGACTCCAAGCGCCGTGCCAATCACTGCCGCGTCACCGACTGCGCACTGACGGCAGCTCCCGACTTCAAGGCCACCGAGAAAGAAAACCGTTGGATCGGCCTTTACGGTACCTCCAACCAACTTGACCACTGCCGCATCGAAGGCAAAAAAACCAAAGGCACCACGGTCGTCGTTTGGTTGGGAGAAGACGATCCAGGAAACCATCATCTTCACCACAACCACTTTGGTCCTCGCCCCGAATTGGGCAAAAACGGCGGTGAAACCCTGCGCATTGGAGACAGTAACAGCTCCATGATGGACGCCCGCTGCCTCGTTGAAGAAAACCTCTTCCACGCCTGCAACGGCGAGACCGAGTGCGTCTCCAACAAATCCTGCAGCAACACCTACCGCGCCAACACCTTCATTGAAGTCGAAGGCACACTCACCCTTCGCCACGGAAACCGCTGCATCGTCGAAAAGAACCTCTTCCTCGGCAACCACAAAACCCGCACCGGCGGCATCCGCGTCATTGGCGAAGACCATCAAATCCTCGACAATCACCTCCAAGACCTCGAAGGCGACGGCTTTCGCACCGCCATCACCCTGATCAACGGCATTCCCGACAGCGTCCTCAATGGCTACTTCCAAGTGAAGAACACCCTCATCCGCGGCAACACCATGCTCAACTGCAAGCACAGCATGCTCCTCGGTTACAACGACGTCAAAAAAGCCACCCTTCCCCCCATCGGCACCCGCCTCGAACGCAACCGCATCGTCGCCCGCCCGGGCCAGCCCGCCATCGAGACCAAGCTTGCACCTGAAACCTTCACCTGGATTGACAACGAAGCCAATGCAGAACCCATCGGCCTGCCAACCCAAAGTGGACTGAAGCACAACAGCGACCTAGCCATCAAGTCACACTCAACACCCGCCCTGGATGCCTTCGGCCCCTCCTGGATGCGCTGAAGTCGGGACCTTACAGCCCCTTGTCCGTCACCGCCCCTTCGCTCGCACTCGTCGTCAGCGCCGCAAACTTCGCCAGCACCCCGCGGGTGTAACGCGGCTTCGGCTGCTTCCAGGCCTTCAAACGCGCCGCCAGTTCCTTCGCAGGAATTCCCAATGTGATCGCACGCTTCTCAGCATCAATCGTGATCTTATCGCCATTCTTAATGACCGCGATCGGACCCCCCACAAACGCCTCCGGCGTCACATGGCCCACCACAAATCCATGACTGCCTCCGGAGAAACGACCGTCCGTGATCAGCGCCACATCCTTGCCCAGGCCCTTGCCCATGATCGCACTCGTCGGACTCAGCATCTCGCGCATCCCGGGCCCGCCCTTCGGCCCTTCCATGCGCACCACAATCACATGCCCCTTCTTCACCTTGTCGTTCAGGATCGCATCCAACGCCTTCTCTTCGGAATCAAACACAATCGCCTTGCCCGTAAACGTCAGCCCTTCTTTGCCCGAAATTTTACCCACCGCTCCCTGTGGGCAAAGGTTGCCTTTGAAGATCACCAAATGGCTGTCCTTCTTGATCGGATCCTTCAATGGCCGGATGATCTGCTGACCCTTCGGATAAACGATCTTCGACTTTTTGAGGTTCTCCTTCATCGTCCGCCCCGTCACCGTCAGGCAGTCGCCATGCATCAGGCCTTCCTCGACCAGCATGCGCATCAAAGGCACCGTGCCGCCGATCTTGACCAGATCGTTCATGAAGTACTTGCCGCTCGGCTTCAAATCACCCAAAACCGGCGTCTTCTTGCCGATGCGCACGAAGTCTTCAATCGTCAGCTTCACCCCGGCCGTGTGCGCCATGGCGATGAGGTGCAACACCGCATTCGTGCTGCCACCCAGCGTGATGATCAACGTGATCGCATTCTCAAAGGCCTCTTTCGTCATGATGTCCCGGGGCGTGATGCCCAGTTTGATCATGTTCATCACCGCCGCACCCGCATCAAAGCAGTCGATCAGCTTCTCATCCGACACCGCCGACTGCGCGCCCGAGTTCGGCAAAGACATGCCCATCGCCTCAATCGCACTCGCCATCGTGTTGGCCGTGTACATCCCCCCGCATGAACCTTCCCCGGGAATGCTGTGCTCCTCGATGTCCTCCAGCTCCTTGTCGCTGATCAAACAGTTGGCATGCTTGCCGACCGCTTCAAACACTGTCACAATATCCGCGTCTTTCTTCTCAGGACCGACACAACCCGGCAGAATCGTTCCGCCGTAAACAAAAACACTGGGACGATTCAAACGCGCCATCGCCATCATGCAACCAGGCATGTTTTTGTCGCATCCGCCAATCGCCACAAACCCATCCATCCCCTCACAACCCACCACCGTCTCAATCGAATCCGCAATCACCTCGCGCGACACCAACGAATACTTCATCCCCTCCGTTCCCATCGAGATCCCATCGGAAATCGTGATCGTGTTGAAAATCACACTCTTGCCCCCCGCCGCATCCACACCCTTCGCCGCTTCCTCCGCCAACCGGTCAATGTGCATGTTGCACGGCGTCACCATGCTCCACGTGCTGGCGATCCCAATCTGCGACTTCTGAAAATCCGCCCGCTTAAAACCTACAGCATGCAGCATCGCCCGGCTGGCAGCCCGTTCCGGCCCGTCAACGACGATGGCTGAGTGTTTGCGATGAAGGGGAGAAACAGATGGGGCGGATTTGGAAGCAGATTTTTTGGCCATAATCGAGCCCCCAATCTGGCAGTAGCCCCGCCGACTTGCAAGGATTCATCGAATGCATCGCCTCACTGGGGCGCCATCGGCACAAAACTCGTCGCGGCGTTGTTCATATTGCCCATGCTCGGTATCACTCCACCCGCATTCCCGTTATTGAAGGCCCCCTGCGCCTGTTGTGTGAATGGCCGGTAAAGACTCCCCCCTCCTGCCACGCCTCCCCCACCCACTCCACCTTGAAGCGCATTCGGCGCCATGATCGACTGGGGCGCATCCGGCGTCGGCACCCCGTTCGCCCGGCGCTCGCTTTCGACCAAAAAATGGTGCGACCACGCCGCATCCCGCGCATCATCCGAAATCCGCTTCTCCAAAGCCGCCCGATCCGCCTGGTAATCCGCCTCACTCAACAAACCCATCGCACGTCGCCTCTCCAATTCATCAAACTCCGGCCTCGCCTGCTCCCGCAACACCCGCGCACTTGCGCTCAATGATTCAGCCGAAGGCAGCGAGGAACTGCCGCAACCGATCAGTAAAAACCCAGCCAAAAAACCAGAGATGACATGTGCAAGAACTCGCATGGAATGACCTCAAGACTAGCGGCTCCGCGATCCGGAATCAATCCAATCCACACCCGGAATAGCGGATTAACCTCGCCTGACCTATTCCCGGAAACCTTTCTCCGCTCCAGACCGTTTGCCGTCGTCTTTGAGACGGCCGGGTTTCCAGTCGCGAGCGATCTCAAGATCGGCGGCGACTCTATCAGTGATGGCAGTGATGTCCACATAGCCGAGGCGGTTGTAGAGAGCCGGGTCATAGTTCGCATCGCGGATGGCGGCGTAGTGCTTCCAGTGTGAAAGAGCCTTATTGAGGTGACGGATTGCAGCGGCGTGCTCGAAAGGGTCACTGCGGGCATCAAACAAGGCCAGCGCACATGCCCCGCGAATCTTTGCCGCGTAGTAGCGGCCGAGCCATGCGAGCGCCTCGCAGTCGTGGACATTCTTTTGCAGCTCGGAATCGGCCTTGGCGGACTCACGCAGCGTTTCGAGCGAGGCAAAGGTTTGCGCGGCGGCACCTTTGAGACCTTCCGCAATCTCCAACGGTGTCGTTTCGAGCATCGGTTCACGCGAAACAAGGCGCTTCCGCCAGTCGCGAATGCACATTACCTCGGCACCGGGCATGGCGCTGCCTTCCATGAAGTGGCTGACGGTGTAGAAGCCGCCTTCACCCTCTTTGCGGCGCGGATGACTCCAGCAGGCTTCGGGGAACCATTTGAGGTCGATGTCGCCCCAGAAGAAGCGTGTGATGAGCGGCATCACCTGCGAGGCGCTTTGCAGCGCGGTGAAAAGAGACGCCGAGGCGGCTGTCGGGTGCTTGGCGGCGAGAAGCCGCTCGAAATGCGAGTCCGGCAATGAAGGGTCGTAGGCAAGGCGGCCCCACAATGCGAAGGAATACCACTGCTTCTCCATGACCAGCGGTCGCTTGCCCGGTGCGGGGTGACGGTCGAGAAACTCACGACCCCAGCAGTAACCATCCGGCCCCATGTAGAAACCGGCGCACTTTTCACGCGGCGGCATGTTGAGGATGTATTCGCGAGCGTAGGCGGGATCGCCGAAACGGAAGGTGTAGATGTCGTCATTGCGCACGGTGAGCCAGGTGCGGCGGCCGGGCGCGATGCCGTCCAGCAGCGGCCGGATGAAGGTGGGCCGTGTGATCGAATACATGTGCGCCACACTGTATTTGAAGCTGAAATCGAAGGTGCAGGGGTAGTCTTTGAACGCATCGAGGATCTCGCTCTGCGCCGTCCAGTGGAAGCGATGAATCAGGTTGAAGTCACGTTTGGGCTCAACCTTCAACGCATCGCGCACGCCTTCGCCATAGGTATCCCACAGCCACTTTTCTTTGACCTTGGAGTCCATGTCATGCGGCATGCCTTCACCTGCGGTGATGCCCATGCCGCCGAGCAGCGGATAGGTCTTCACCATCTCACGCACGCTGGCGCGGAAGTAGGCTTTGGTGATGTCGTTGCCCATATCATCCGTGATGCCGTGCTTGCCCTCGGCTCCGTAGGTGAAGACGTTCCAAGTGAAAACATAGATGCGGATGCCACGATCAGCGGCTTGCTGCATCACCCAGCGCCAAAACTCGATCTTTTCATCCATGGTGATCTTTTTCACCACCTCGTGATCGGCAAGCATTTCAGGCCGCACCATATCAGTGCCCGCCATGCTAAAGGTGTCGTCCACTTTCGCTTTCGTACGCCAGACATCATTCAGCGCGACTTCGGGAAACTCTGGCACCTTCACCATGGATGGGAAAGGATGCAGGCTCCAAAGTGAGAGCACGTTGTAGCGGTGCCGCGCCATGGCATCAAGGTAGTCGATCCAGAACTCCCGCTCCCACACCTCGGGGATATTCGCCTGGGCCGCATCGGAGCAATCGGTGTAGCTCGGTGTGCGCAGATCGAGTGGGATGTTGAACTTGATGCCTCGCTTCTCAATGTGCGGTTTGTTTTCGGAGCTTTTCAGTGAATCGAGCGTGCCGATGCGGATAGCTTCCGCGATTTCAAGGCCGCCATACATGGCTCCAGCGGCATCCGCACCGATGACGCGAATTCGGTCTCCTTCGCGCTCGATGCGATAGCTCTGAGGAAAGGCCTTGGGCTTCTTTTCGACGGTGATGCTGATTCTAGCTGCGGTGCCTTTGCCTTTGGCTTCACGTTGGATTTCAGCGGCAGCAAACTTGCCAAGGCCTTCAGTGCTGGGGTCGTTAGTGAGTTGGAGGGGCGCGGCAGGGGCCAGACCGGCAAAAAGCAAGGCTGGTAAAAGATTGGCGGTAAAAGACGAATGAGGTCTCTGATTTTTTACCACCCACTTTTTACTGGCTGCTGTTCGGAAGGTAAGATGGAGCACGATTGGGATTTGGGTTTGGATTGAGAACAATGGCTGGCCAATGTCAGCGCCTTGGCTCAGCGAGTGACACGGTTCATGGAGTTCCCACGGATCTGACTATTCGGTGCCCTTTTTCTTGCCTGCTTTGCGCATGGCTTTTTTGTCATCCTTGTTGGTGGGGGAGTCAGGCTCGTTGTGCGCAGGCAGAAGTGCTTTGAACTTGGCCATGATTTCCTTGGATTCGGGTTTGGCGGCCAGATTTTTGTGTTCCAGCGGGTCGGTGCGGTGGTCGTAGAGCTCCTCAGCGCCATTCGCTTTGCCGCCATACCAGGTGTAGCGGTAACGGCCATCGGTGAGGGAATGGTTGCTGAACTGGTAGGTGGTCAGGGTGGGATGATTCCACTCCAACTTCGGGTCCTTCAGCAAGGGCACAAAGCTGCGTCCTTCGTTCTCCGCATTGGGCGGGAGGCCGCACAACTCAACCAGCGTGGGATACATATCGAGCAGGTTGACGACGCCATCGCATTTGACGTTGGCGGGAGTCATGCCGGGCACGCGGACCATGAAGGGCACTCGGTCAGACTCTTCCCACAGATCGGTTTTGCCGTATTTCGTCTTCTCGCCCAGATGCCAGCCGTGATCGCCCCAGAGCATGAGGATGGTGTTGTCGGCATGCTGGCTTTTCTTCAATGCATCGAACAACACACCCAAGCAGTGGTCCACGTAGCTGATGTTGGCGAGGTAGGCACGTTGCGCTTGCTTGTGCATGTTGGCTTTGTCGATCGCATCAAACGAACCAATCGAAGCCTTGAACAGGCGTTTTCCATTGGCGTCCACGATGTCATCGAGATCGTCGCGGAAGATTTCGACCGGCTTGATGCTTTCCAGCGGATAGAGATCAAAAAACTGCTGTGGGACGAACCACGGCAGATGCGGCTTCGAGATGCCCAGGGCCATGAAGAACGGCTTGCCATCGAAATCGCGTTTGAGCTGATCAGCTGCCCATTGGCAGGCGACATAGTCCTTGGTCTCTTCGACCGCGGCCTTGCAGGCTCCCCACTTCGTCACTTCCTTTTCCTCACCTTTCTCCTGGCCCTTTTCGTCGGCTTTTTCGCCTGAGGCGGATGACGGAGATTCTTCCCACAGCATGCCTTTGTTGCGTCCTCCGCCTTCAACGAACTCTTGGAACGCCCATTGGCCCTCATCCATCCCTTCAGACGTCGGATGCTTGTGGAAGATCTTTCCCGTGGAAAGCGTGTGGTAGCCGTTCTTGGCGAAGTATTCGGGAAGGGTGACCACATCCTTGGCTTTCGGGGCTTTCTTCAGGTCTTGAGTGTTGCCGTAAATTCCCGTCGTCGAGGGGCGTTTGCCGGTCAGGATCGCCGAGCGGCTCGGGCAGCAGACCGTGGATGCGCAGTAGGCTTTGTTCATCACCATCGCCTGCTCTTTGGCGAGCCGGTCAAGGTTGGGCGTGATCGCCTGTGAGTTGCCGCCGAAACATCCGACCCAGTCGTTCAGGTCATCAACGGCGATGAACAAGACATTGTAAGGCTTGGTGGGTTGATCAGGCTTGTTTGGGCTCGCTTGAGCGAACGCTGCTGACGACAGCGAGAGAGTGGCGAGGAAGAGTATTGTTTTCATGAGTCGTAGTTATTTAGATTGTTGAAAGAATAGGTCACATCAGTCAGCTGCCTGAAATCACATGACCTCAAGGCCGCTGCTCACCACGGTGTCCGGTTTGTCTTTGCCGGCTTTGACGGTGTATTTACCTGGAGCGTAGACGCGGGGTTTGAAGGACTCGGTTTGCGAGCGCACGGTATAGAGGATCTCACCCGTCGACTCGGCGATGACTTGGACGACGGGTTTGGTTACGCCATCGAGTTTCACCTCGGGGAGTTCGACGTGGACTTTGCGGCCATCGTTGTTTTCCATGGCGACGGTGATGGGCCAGCCGGGGAACTGAGACCTCTCGGCTTCAGAAAAACGAGGCCAGCATTCAAAGGTGATCTGGCGGGTTTCCTTGTCGAAGCGGGCGATGCCGTAGCCGTCGGCACGCTGGCGTTCGTCCTTGATGTCGGGCGGATTGGCGTAGGCCATCATCGAGAGCTTGTTGCCGAAACCGTCTTTGAAATCGCCGGTCCATGGCAGTGGGCTGTTGGGCACGGGATTGGGGCCGGGCTTCTCATCGAGCGGATGCCACCAGCGACCGTAGGTGGTGTTCACCAGGGCGGGACTGGTGAAGGAATAGGGTCCATCGCCGTGCTCGGTGATGCCTTGCTTGGTGACGACGGCAAGGTGTTGATCACCGCAAAGATGCACGGCCCAGGCGCGGCGGATTTCTTCGAGCGCTCGGTTGCGTGGCGTTTGGGGCCAGCCATTGCAGTCGAGGTCGGCGAGCAGGCGTTCATCTTTTTTGCCATGCATGTGCACGGCACCACAGAAGGAAGTCGCGGAGAGCACGGCTTTCATCTCGCTGCCGGTCCAGTCCTGAGCCCAGTCGCGCAGGAATTTCTCCTGGCGATCTCCGAGCAATTGCAGGCCTGGAAGATCGACGGCCTTCGGGTCATAGGCGGGATCGTTGATGTGATCCGGGCGCGGCCCCATCACTGTAATCTTGCCGAACGGGCCGGACTTGAACTTGCGATCTTCGAGAATGGCAAAGTCCACGCCACCGACTCGCAAGCGGGTGAAATAGACCGTGATGCCGCGTTCGACGGGCGCTGGATCGACCGGATCGGGCAGATTCCAGGCCTGCTGGCGTTGCACTTGGTTTACATACTCCGGGGGATACAAGAAACCTCCATCGGTGCCGTCTTCGCGGAGACATTGCTTGCCGTTTTCGCCCCAGAGATTGGGCTGGCCCACGTCATGATCATCGGGGATGCAGATCGTCGGCCGGTCGCGCATGACATCGCGGAACTGAAGCCCAAACTCGATCCAGCCCGCGGTGTGCTCGGTATGACGATAGGTCTGGTCGCCGGCGAAGAACAGCAGGTCGGGATCTTGCGCCCGCAGATGCTCGACGATCTCTGGCCGCAGTCCGCCGGTGCGGCTGGAATTGCAGGACATGTTGGCGATGACGATTTCATTCTTGTCGATGGGATCACGCCGGATCAGGCCCTCAAACATCGCCTTGTCGCCATGGCGCACGCGATAGGCGACGTTCTGCGTGGCGTCCCATTTCTCGATGCGAAAATGCGCACTCCAGCCGGGATAGAGGATCGCTTCCGTAGCGACCTCGGTCCAAATACCTTCGCGTTGAAACTCCAGCCGCGCTTGTCGCGCTTCATCGGGCTTCAGTGGAAAAAACTGTGAGGTCAGCTTCAGCACGCCGTGAGCATGCGTGTAGAGCGCAAAGGCGACGATCTGATCTCGCGGCACGTCCATCGCGGGAGGCAGCGCGGCTTTTTTCGCTGAGGGCTGTTTGGCATTCCACCATTCGCCTACCGCGAGGGAGTCGAGCTGTGGATAGGTGGTGCCGAAGGGGAGCGCAGCTTCGGTATCGGCAGCAGCGAGCGATGATGTTGAACCACGCCAAAACAGGAGTGGAGTGAGCTTCAGCAGAAAGCGGCGTGTGATGTTCATGATCGTGAATGGGTAAGGTTTGCGGTCACAGCGTCTTTAAATAGGCCGCGAGATCGGCGATGTCCTGGGCGTTGAGGCCGAGTTGATCCGCAGAGAGCATGAGGGATTTATTTTTGAAGACCTTCATCTGCTTGATGCGGTCGCGGGGAATGAGCTGGCTGATGCCACCCATGGAATCGAGCATGACCGGATCGCCGATGCTGCGGGCGATGCCGTCGATCTGACCGCCGTCTTTCAGCTCCACATGCGTGAACTCATAACCATGGGCGATGCCTTGAGACGGATCCGTAACTGCAACCGCAAAGGCTTCTGCTCCTTGATCCTTCACCCAACCAGCGAGGTCGGGGCCGAATGAAATCCCGACGCCTTCGATCTGATGACACATGACGCAGCGGGCGGAGGCGGCTTTGCCTCGAGCAACATCACCAGCGAGTTTGTTGATCTCGGCAGGTGGGGGCAGCTTCGATCCCTTCATCGCTGGAGGCGCGATGATGTTCTGGAGCACGATCTTCTCGGGATCGTAGATGCCGCGCACTTTCAGAAGTTCCTTCGTGCCGAAGTCCTTCCACTGATCCATGCCGCGATTGAACAGCCACCACTTGGCTTGCGTCGCCAGCGGAGCATCCGTCCCACCCGCGATGTCCACGATGGCCATCACGGCATCTTTGGTCGCGGTGAAGGCGAGCGTATCGAAGGCGAGGCGGCGAGCTTCAGCGCTGAGTGAGCTGGCTTTCGCGCGCTCGATCAATGCGGGCACCGCGGCGGGAACGAGCAGCCTCCAGGCGATGCGGGCAAAGGTCGGCGACCATTGCAGCGGTGCGGATTGGGTCTTGGAAAGTTCGGCCCACACGTCGGCTTCGATGCCGTCCGCAGCCATGCCGCAGGCTTCTAGATACGTGCGATCGGTGGCGTCCGTGAACTTTGCGAAAAGTTGGAGCACAAGGTCGCGCTTCTCCGCGGCTTTGCTGTCGCGCAAGAGAATGGCAAGCTCGCGGCGCACCGCAGCACTTGGATCAGCGATGAGTTCGCGGATCATCGGCAGCACTTCGATGCCAGCATTGCGCAGAGCGCGGAGGGCGAGCAGGCGCTGTTCGGCATCGGCGTGCTTCAGACGTTCTCGGCAGAGTGCAGCGCCTTTTTCACCGAGCAATGGCAGCAGCCACACGGCGCGTGCGCTGATCCAGCGATCCTTGTCGGCGAGCACGGATGCCACTGTTGGTAACGCCTTTTCACCCGCCGCTTTCAGCGCGTTGAAGCCGGTGTTGCGCACATGCACAGCGGGACTTTTCAGCAGCGTGATGGCATCTGCAATGCCGTCGCCGGTTGGCTTGGCGATGCTCGATTTGAATCCCTTTGGCGCAATGCGGTAG
>JARXAL010000190.1 GCA_029865835.1 Verrucomicrobiaceae bacterium | reverse complement strand
GTATTGGGATGTGCGGCAGTATGAAAATGTGAAGCGGGGGATTGAGGAGGGGGTGAGTGTGCTTTGGTTATCGGCGAATGATGTTTACATGGTGACGCCGTTCACGGCGAATGCGGCGGGGGTGGCGAATCGGAGGCTGACGAGGGAGACGTGTTATGGGGAGTTTCGGGAGGAGGAGAAGGAGGCGTATGCGAAGGTGTTGGGGCCGTTTGAGAAGGCGGGGCCGGATGAGCGGGAGATCATTGGGGGGCGGACGGTGGTGCCTTTTAATGGGGGAGGGGATTGGACGTGTGTGAAGCCGGAGCACTGGTTGTTTGAGGGGACGGGGATGAAGAAGGGGGAGAGTGTGCCGGGGCTGGTGGGGTGGGAATTTCATGGGGATCCGGATGTGGGGCGGGCGGGTTTGGAGGTGGTGGCGGAGGGGAATGTGTGGGCTGGGGGGACGAGGTTGGGTAGGTATGCGGCGACGGTGTTTGAGGGGCCGAAGGGGAATGTGGTGTTCAATGCGAGTACGATCTTTTGGACACAGGGGTTGAGTTGTCCGCCGGGGCACATGCTGCCGTGGAGTCATTTTTCGAGGCCGCACGGGGTGGATGAGCGGGTGCGGGGGATGACGAGGAATGTGTTGGGGAGGGCGTTGAGGTGAAGAATGACTATTGGACAGGGGAGGGAGCTTCGCGCTAAGGATGGGGGATGAATTTGACGAGTGTGCGTTTGACTGGGGTGAAGTTTTGGCTGCTGCCGACGGTGCTGCGGGTGCCGCTGAAGTTTGGGCCTGAGACGGTGACGAGTGTGGTGTGTTTGCGGGTGCGTGTGGAGGTGGAGGACGGGGCTGGGAAGCGCGGTGAGGGATGGGGGGAGACGCCGTTGAGTGTGAGCTGGGTGTGGCCGGGGACGCTGAGTGTGGCGGAGCGGGCGGCGCGGATGGAGGCGTTTGCGGGGAGGCTGGCGGAGCGGTTGCTGAGGTGCGGTTTGAGGGGGCATCCGATGGAGATCGGGCATGATTTCATGGAGGGGCCGTTGGCGGAGTTGACGGCGGCGTTCAATGCGGAGTGTGAGGGGGAGGCGATGCCTTATTTGGCGTCGCTGGTGGCGTTCAGTGCGTTCGACATTGCGATCCATGATGCGTTTGGGGTGTGTCACGGGGTGGATGTGTATGCGACGTATTCGGGGGAGTGGATGAACCGGGATTTGGGGGCGTTTTTGACGGCGGAGGCGTTTGATTTTGGTGGGAAGTATCCGGTGGATTTTCTGGCGAAGTCGGTGCCGACGCGGATGCCGGTTTGGCATTTGGTGGGTGGGGTGGATGCGCTGGAGGCGGTGGATTTGACGGGGAGTGAGCCGGACGATGGCTATCCGGTGTTGTTGACGGATTGGATCGAGCGGGATGGGTTGAGGTGTCTGAAGGTGAAGCTGCGGGGGACGGATGCGGCGTGGGATTTTGAAAGGATGCAGCGGGTGGGGCGGATCGGGCTGGAGCGGGGGGTGCGCTGGTTGAGTGCGGACTTCAACTGCACGGTGAAGGAGCCGGCTTATGTGAATGAGATCCTCGACAGGCTGCTGCTGGAGGAGCCGGAGATTTTTGCGCGGACGTTGTATGTGGAGCAGCCGTTCCCGTATGAATTGGAGGAGAACCGGATAGATGTGAGGTCGGTGTCAGCGAGGAAGCCGCTGTTTTTGGATGAGAGTGCGCATGACTGGCACTTTGTGAAGTTGGGGCGTGAGCTGGGGTGGTCCGGGGTGGCGTTGAAGACGTGCAAGACGCAGACGGGGGCGCTGCTGAGTTTGTGCTGGGCGAAGGCGCATGGGATGCCGCTGATGGTGCAGGATTTGACGAATCCGATGCTGGCGATGATTCCGCATGTGCGGTTGGCGGCGCATGCGGGGACGATTCAGGGGGTGGAGTGCAATGCGATGCAGTTTTATCCGGGGGCGTCGGTGGTGGAGGAGCGGGTGCATCCGGGGTTGTACCGGAGGCGCGGGGGTGAGGTGGATTTGTCGACGCTGGGGGGAGCGGGGTTTGGGTATCGGGTGGGGGAGATTGGGCGGGTGCTGGGGGAGTGATTAGTGAGTGGATAGTGGTGGCTTTGTTGGCGTGAGTTTACCTTTTTTAAAGGTTAGTTTAGGGATAATTAAACTGAGAATTAGGAAATGACTGGGGGGTATGAAGAATAATTTAGGTGAAAGAAAAAATTTCTTGCGGAAATTCGCTCAATTTCGTACAACCGAGACATCGAAGAGAAAATTCGAAATTGGTATTTCCTTATGAAAGTTACTTCCGCCCCCCCCCCCCGGCTCGACGCACATACAGTGTGCATTTCAACGGACAGGCGTTCTGAGGCTGCTCGCTAAACGCTGGCGTCTTTTTGGGCATAGTCTGCAATTGGTCGCGATGTTGAGTTGGATGGTCGTGACGCCTGCCAATGCGGGTTATACGCCGGATGGCAACGGGCAACCGGTTTGGACGGAGCCTAATGGGGAGCCAGAGCCAGAGGGAAGTGCGCCAGATTGGGCTGACTACGATGGTGACAATTTGGCGACATGGTTGGAAGGGTTTTATGGTTCAGACCCCTACGGATACGACACTGATGGGGATGGGATTCATGACGGGGATGAAGTGTTCACGACTCAAACGAGTCCGACCCTGTGGGACACGGATGGCGATGGAATCGGTGACTTGGAGGATTACTACGGCTACTATTCGGGGGGCGGTGATGGTGGGGATTCTTCGGACACGACTAGCAGCAGTGATAGCTCGGACACGAGCAGCAGTTCTGACACTTCGGATTCGAGCTCGTCATCTGATACCTCGGATTCGTCGGACTCGACGGGAGGTGGGCCAGGATTCGATCCGTGGGATTATTCGGTGGATACTGATGGAGATGGGATTTCGAACGGTGAAGAATCCGGTGTGTTAGGAACGGACCCTCAAAAGGTGGATACAGATGAGGATGGGTTGACAGATTGGTTTGAGTTACACACCTCTCGCACCAACGGGACTCTTTGGGATACGGATGGCAACGGAGTGAGTGATTTTGACGACTATTATTTCCCACCCACGGGAGTGACTGACTCGGATGGAGATGGACTTGGGGATTATGACGAGAGTCAGATTGGAACGAGTTCAAGCAATTGGGACACGGATGGGGACAGTCTGTCGGACTATGAGGAGGTTTCTATCTTTTTGACCAATCCGTTGGATGCGAACAGTTTGAGTCAAGGCCGGGGGTGGGGAACGCTTTACACCGACTGGCAGTTGGTTGACCTGACGGATTCAGACGGGGGAGGGATTCCTGATCGGGTGGAGGAGCATTATGGGATGAACGTCAGTGATTCGACAGATGACTTGTCTGGGGATTTGGATGGGGATGGGGTGGTGAATGTGGATCAATATAATGGGGGAACGGATTTGCGGGCGAATGTGGGGGTGGTCTATGATCGAGACAGTGATGGAATGTCGGATGTTTGGGAATTGGAGCACGGATTGAATCCGGATGATGCTAGTGACATGGGTGATGATCCTGATGAGGATTGGATTACGAACCGAGAGGAGTGTCAGCTTGGTCTTAATCCGACGGTGGTGGACAACTTTTTTGATGTGATGGACAGAGACTTGCCTGAAGGATTGGAGCGGGGCTCAGGGAATCAGGGGTTCGTGGATTGGGATGGAGATGGATCGAGTAATAATGAGGAATTGTCGGGTGGAACTGATCCGAGGGTGGAAGATGGTGGGGGAGGGTCGACGGATACGAGCGACCAGACGGATACGAGTGACCAAACGGATACGAGCGATCAGACGGATACGAGTGACCAGACGGACACGAGCGACCAGACGGACACGAGTGACCAGACGGATACGAGTGACCAGACGGATACAAGCGAAAGTGATGATACTTCAGATGATTCGAGCAGCGACACGACTGAGCCGGCACCTCCGAGTCCTGGATATCATTCGAGGATGAATGTCACGCCCGTCTTCTATGTGAACGATGATGATGTGGATAGTCTACCAAAAGGCGTTGCTGATGCGATCAAGGATATCTTAAATCCGCAAAAGTCTTTGGCTGAAGCGGTTGCGTCATTGATTGCAACTGCGGGCACATCGCTAGGGGCCAGTTTTCAAATCAAAATGACATGCACCTTTGAAATTTACTATCTGGACGAGGATGGGAAGGAGCATAAGTTAGAAGACAAACATCGGTCAATCGGGCCAAAAGAAACGGATACTTACTTTCTCAATCAGCCAGACGCTTTTCGGGATTTAGGGCAAGACGCAAGAACGAAAATTGATGAATATAAGGCTGCTGTTGAAGCTCGACGCGCTCACCATGAATCATTAAGTTCCACACGCTTGCCGTAGGCAAAAATCATGAAACTATCAAATATTTATTCTGTTCTAGTTGGGACTTTTTTTGGTTTGGCAGTGGGAGCATGCGGGGCTTATGCATTCCAAAAAGCTAGGTCCAATGTTGCGGCGAGTGAAATCGTGGTGAGATATGTTTCAAATGAGTTGGGATATTTCCAAGGGATGATGAAACGAAGAATTTCCAATAAGAGTGAAAAGGTGAACGCCGAGTTTAGCTATTGGCCACAATTGGAAGTGATGGCGGTAAACTCGTGGTTGATTTATGCTGCCGGCGCGAAGTCGTTGCATGAGAAAGGAGTTGTGCTTCCTCCGGGTACTATGAGCCCCGAAAAAGTTGCGGAGTTTCCTGATTTCATCGGGGAATTTAATGGGCTCAATGATAATCGGATAAACTTTATACCTGCACGCAAACGATATGAGCATTACTTTGGGGTGGAGCTTGGAAGCTCTGAAGAGTTAATTCGTTGGTTCATGGCCCATCACAAAGAGATTAAACAATCACCTGTGCTGAAAGAACCGTAAATCCAAATCAGTCGTTGAATCGACAGAGAGAGGGTTTTCAAGGCATGGACAAGGACTGTGGAGAAAAATGTGCCATCAAATCCTTGATGAATTAATACTATGAAACGTAAATTCCCTTATTTAGGCCGGTGGGGTGTATTAGCGGTGATAGTTGTGGGTGGTTGGCTGCTTTTGAACCTGATTGGGTTTATTCGACTCTATACTGATTCGGATGATTCTTATTCTGGACTTCCGAAGCCGTCACCTGAGGTGCTTGAGAGCGTTGAGAGGGGGCGGAATGGAGAGGTTTTGGTGATTCATTCTGATGGGAGGAAGGAATGGATGAAGACCGAGCGGGGAGTGGAAGCTGCAAAAGAATATGAGGAAATGAAAGCTGACATTGAGAGGCAAGTGCAAGAGTTTAAGGCGAAGCAGCGTGAGTAACACGGCGTCTGAAGGCATGGTGCGTCCCGGAATTGGTATTGGGAGGAAACGCTGGAGTTTCGGGGTTCTGGGGCAGGTATGGTTGGGTGCTGTGGTGATCTGTTGGCTAGTTCCGTTGCTGTTGATTTCGAGTAAGCTGAAATCGGTGGCTTGGTTGCCGCACCGATTCCGTTTGCAAGGAAGCTGCGCAGCGCTCTTTACGCATCGCAATACGACCTGGGGGCAGCCGCTTTATGCGGTGCGATTGTCGGGAGGGACGGAGTGGATGGAGGTGGAGGGGCGGGTGATTTCGCCTTTGGAGATTGCGGGGTATCGAATGCGACCAGACCGGTTGGCGTTTGAGGTGTCGAAGAAAAAGGCGGACATGGTTTGGCCGCGGTTTGCGGGGTATGTGGCAGAAGTGATGGCGAGAGAGTTTCCGGGGATTGCGCCGGTGGAAGAGGTGAAGGTCTTTAAGGCGCTAGTGAAGCATACCCAGCCCGAGATGAGCGAACCTGCGGGGCGTTGGAAGGTGCCTCCCCTGTTTGCGCTGCCGTCGAAGCAGCGACCTGAGTTGGCGCATTGCCGGCTGGAGGCTGGGCGATGGGTGGTGGTGAAGCGTGACAGTAAAGGCACGCCGGCTGTTGCGCCGCCCAAGCCGGGTGAGGTGAAGGTGAATCCGCTGCCAACTCGGCGTTTGGCTGAGGGTGGGGGAGGCCCGCTTCGAGTGGTGCCCAAGGGGGTGAGTCCGCCCGCCATGTCTCCAAATCGGAAGGTTGGGGTTGGGCCAGGGGCGTCAGGCACTGGGGCGAGGCCGTCTGTGGCACCGGACGATAGGATGCGAACTCCAGTGCGCCCGCCAGTGCCGCAACGGACGCTGCCAACGGCACCGCAGGTGCCTCAAGGCAAAGAGGAGGGCGAATTGTGAGATTGCGGTTGCTTTGGGATAGGTTGAGGCGCGGGGCGAAGTGGATGGTTGCACCAGTGGATGCTTTACCGCAGCGGGTATTTGAGGTTGCGTGCACGCTGGCCTTTTTGGTGATGGTGGGGTTCAACTTTTGGGAGTGGCGGGACTGGCTAACGGATCATGGCTATCACCTGACAGCAGAGGAGGCTCGACTTTTGGGATACCCTGCCCCGTTTCCGACGATGCCGGTATGGATGGTGCCGATTTTTGGGTTGAGCCTGCTGATCGCTTCGGGAGCGGTAATGTTGAATCGTGGGCGGCGGTTGGGTCTGTGGGTTTTGTTTTTTTGCGCTGTCTATGTGCAGGGGGTAGACTATCTTTCCACGTCGGCGCAAAACAAGCTGTGCATCATGGTTTATGCCCTGCTGGCGACGGGGCCGGGGCTGAAATGGAGGGAGGAACGACAGCGGGCGGAAGTGTGTCGGGCGCTGCCTGGAGTCATTATGGCGATGCTTTTGATTGTCTATTGGGCGGCTGGATATACCAAGGCGTATGGGGACGGAGCATGGCTGGAGCATGGCGACAGTTTGAGGCTGGCGGTGGCGGGTTTTCACCGGACGGAATTGGCGGCGTGGGCGTTGCGGGTGTTGCCGGACTGGATGTGGACGGTTGGGCAGTATGGAACGTTAGTGTTTGAGATCGGGGCACCGCTCTGGTTCACGTGGAGGCGGACGCGTTATTGGGCGATAGTAGCGGGGTTTGGGCTGCACTTGGGAATTGCACTGATGATGCGCAATGTGGGGCTGTTCAGCCTGCAGATGGTGGCGTTTTACCCGTTGTTCGTTAGTGCGGAGGCGTGGCGAGGTTTTGGGCGGTGGGTTTTGGAACGGGTTGGGATTAAAGAGGCGAGGGGTTAGGCGGATTCGGGGAGGAAGGTGG